>NZ_FLYE01000047.1 GCF_900093605.1 Candidatus Terasakiella magnetica | reverse complement strand
GCTTTTTTTTCGCATTTGCACAAAATAAATTCAAAAACGGCTGAAACCTGCGCTTTTTTAATTCTATTTATTTTAAACCCTAGACAAACAAAAAGGAGGTTGCGCCCTATATGCACAACCTCCCTTGGTATTTGGGAAGAAATTTATTTGAGTCTAACCGTTGGTCCCCATGAATCCGGGTTCACAGAACTGACGTTTCGACTTTAACTTACGGCAAAGGTTAGACGCTTCGCCCTTACTATCCAATGGTCCAGCCAGCAAACGGTAGAAAACGCCCTTGCCTGGCCCAAGGTTCACTTGAGAGACTTCGGACTGTAAACCACCTAACAGGCTACGGTGTGTGCGCTTAAGCTGCGTCCAACCGCGACTGGCGTCTCGTTTAGACTTATATGAGGCCAAATGGACCGCAGGCTGCGGTCCGCCTGTTCTCATGGCTTTACGCGGTGTTAAAGCGTTTGCCCCACCTGATGTGGGTTTTGTCATAAACCCACCAGTTCGTGGTGGTGCGGGCTGGAGGCCTTTTTCAATAGAGGCGCGCTCGCGTGAATATTCATCAGAAGAGATCAAACCTTCTTGTTTCAGCCCTTCTAGGCGACGCACCGTATCGGCAGATGCCATCAGGCCTTTGGGCGGCACAGCCGGGTTTGCCAAGATAAGCGGTGTATCAGGCATTAACGCATCAAGAATCATTTTGCGCTCAGCCGCATGTTGCTCAATCGTGATGGCGCGCATCTCTAATGCACGGCCAATAGCGCGCAAACGACCAGAGACTTGTGCCGAGCTCGGTACCGGACGATCAAGCCCAGCTGCCGGTGGCTTAGATGTCAACGGAACGAGCGAGCCAACATTGCGTTGACGACGAATCTTATATTCTTCCGGTGTGATTAAGCCTTGATCGAGCAAGTCACGCAATGTGGTAAAGCGCGACACGATATTTCGTGTACCTTCATCCATGCCCATTTCAGGGATCGCACCTGAGGACATGCGCATATCGGTTTGGCGCATAGCGGTTGTGGCATTACTTGGGGCCAGATAACCATAGTTACCCGCACCACCGCCAACACCTTGACCGGGACGCCCGCCAAGTTGTGCTGGTTTATCCACACCAGCCGCGCCCGTTGCCATATTACCAACAACACCACCAGAATCGATCATGGAGAGGTTCATGCTCGCCACTTCTGAAACATTGCGAGGCGTGCTGTCACTCCAGATGACCACATTCATGCTTTCATCTGGGCGCTGTGCCAGTACCGCTTCATATAAGGAGCGCGCACGGGTGATCTGCCCTGTGTTTTGATAAATCATGGCTTTGCCGAGCAAAGCATATACATTGTGGGGGTCAGCTTCTAAAGCCTCATCAAAGAGAGCTTCTGCGGGAAGGTAATTCCCCTTCACCAGTTCAGCCAACCCTTTATCTGCAGCAACGAGGCCACCAGATGTTTTTGAAAAAGCACTGCGTTCCCAGAATACGGGATCAAGCAGACTGCCTTCCTGAATCGCGCCGCAAGCAGACATGGTCAAACCCACAGCGAAAAGTGCAGCATAGCGTTTTGTCTTCCCAAACACGCTTTTGTTCCTTTTGCTTATGTCCTAGGCTGATATTTCCGCCGCATGCGAAAACAAGCCTATAAGACTCCTAATATAGGTTCTCCCATAATCCTATGTGAATCCTAATATTTCTTTAATGAAAACAAAAAGGATCAACGCCCACTTATTATTATATACGAAAAACTTTTTTTTCTCAAAAAAACCTCACATCAAAGGTTTCTTAACTTTTTTGCTCAAAGATAGAGGCAAGTTAAATGATATCAAATTTCTGATTGTGAGGAAACAATGGCTAAAGCACACGTCCAGCCGGGTGACCGGTTTTTCAAGGTCGGCCATCCAGAGACTGTATGGATTGCCACACGCCTTATTGAACTCCCGAACCTGCCTATGCATGTTCATCTAACCAATGAACGTGATGATCTGCAAATGCAGACTCTGAGTGAAGTCGCACTGGAAGACCGCAAACTCTACCAAAAAGTTCGCACTCACTAATAAAGTTAAGCGAAGACACCAAAATAAAAAGACGGCCCTTTGCCATGAAGGGTCGTTTTTTTATGGCTATTGCGGATCAGTCTTGGGGAAGCTCACCCTTCAATTCTTTCAGCCATGTTTCTTTAAGGCACAAACGCACGCTATCCATGGGGGAGATTGCAACAATGATCTGCCCAAAAGCATCCTGTAAGGAACGGATTGCTTTTAAGACTTCTTCTGAGCGATCACGTTCCATCGTTTCGCGACCAATGGCATACATTTTCTCAAAGGCAACTTTCTTAATTTCATTAAGCTGATCAGCCAGTGAGACAGCCGATAAACAGGGTGTTTCTTCTAACAAGGTCGTCATCTCAGATAAAGACTGGGTGATAATCTCACGCAATTGCGGGTCCGTAATATGTGAAAAGCATGCGTTATCCGAACCTTGAGCCATGATTATTTCCTAATTGATTGCCTTATGCTCATACTTATTAGATAAAGATAGCCATGTCGAAAATTATCTTATTCAACAAACCTTTTAATGTACTGTGCCAATTCACCGATGAGGGAATTAAGCGCGAAACACTGGCTGATTATATTGATATTCCCAAGGTCTATGCCGCAGGTCGCCTCGATAAAGACAGCGAGGGGCTTTTGCTTCTTACTGGAGATGGAAAGCTTCAGGCGCGTATTTCTCATCCTAAATTCAAGCTGCCCAAAACCTATTGGGTTCAGGTGGAAGGCGTCCCCACCCAAGAAGCCCTCACCATGCTTAAAAACGGTGTCACTTTAAAGGATGGCAAAACACGCCCGGCAAAAGTGCGCCTGATGGATGAACCAGAAAACCTTTGGGAGCGCACGCCTGCTGTCAGGTTTAGGGCTAATATCCCCACCAGTTGGATTGAACTCAGCATTACAGAAGGGAAAAATCGCCAAGTGCGGCGCATGACAGCAGCTGTTGGATTCCCCACCTTACGATTGATTCGCTATGCCATTGGTCCCTGGAATTTAGACAATTTAGAAACAGGTCAATGGCTTGAGGCTTCAATTAATGAGGATGACCTGCCTAAAGTCCCGGTTGAGCGTAAAAAAACATTCCATAAGCGACAAAATAATCAAAAACACCGTAGAAACAGAAACTAGAAACCATTAAGCTATTCTCCAACGGGGAGAAAAACAGGCATGACAGCCAGTGATACATCAATAAGAGAAAAAGACCGCTTCGTCGCATTAGCCTTTTGCCGAGCAGACTTACTATTTGAGCTCAACGATTCTCGCATGATCGAGTTTGTTGCAGGGGCAACGCCCGTTCTGCTGGGCAAAAAACCTGCCCAAATGAGAAAAACCAATTTCCTTGATTACATCCATGAAGACGACCATCTGTTGGTGGACGAGCTGATGGATACGGCCAGTAACAAAGGCCGACTTGATGATGTGACACTTCACCTGAAAGGCCCTAAAGGGGCAAAGCTGCGTATTGTTCTGTCTGGTTATCGCGTACCTGATTTTAACAATCATTTTTTCTTAGCCATAAAAGTTGAACCCAAAAAAGATTCCTTTGGCAAAATCAATCCGCTTCGCCGTGACCAAGACACAGACCTTCTGGATGCCGAATCCTTCTCTCAGGCTGCATCAGAAAGGATCAGTTCCTTTATTCGCGCCGGTGGGGATGCTCAGGTTTCCATGGTTAAGGTCAACCAGCTTGATAAATTGCTTCAAGAAGTTGACGGAGAAGATAAACAGAAAATCTTGGACGAAATTTCTGATTTATTGAATGAAAACTCAATTGGTGGCGACACAGCAAGCCGGATTGATGAAGACAGTTTCAGTTTTGCCCACTCTAAAGAAGTTGATGCAGATAGTGTTAACAGCAAAATTGAAGAATTAGCGAAAAACATCCACCCTGCCGGTGCGATGGTACAGGCGATTTCCTCCACATTAGAAGTCGATGGCGCTGACATGAGTGAAGATCAAGTCAGTCGTGCCATGATGCATACCATGCAGAAATTCTGTGAGAATCAGGGCTCCCTGCGGGAAGATAATATTTCCGATGTTCTTTCAGGCATGATGAACAATACGGTGAAAAATGTTGATTTCATCAAAGAAATTTCACGAACACGTGATTTTGATATTTATTACATGCCGATCAACGATCTAAACCGTGGTTATGTCCATCACTTTGAAGGGCTTGTGCGCTTTAGAGGCGAACATGGCGGTCAATCTCCATATCACATGATTAATCTTGCTGAAGAAGTCGGGATTATTTCTGAACTTGATATGGCAATTGTTGAAAAATGCATTGAAGAAGTCACGCGTTACAACAAACGCAAAGCCATTCCGCCCGTTGCCGTAAACTTATCCGGGGCAACGGTTGGTAATGAGGCCTTTATGCAATCCTTATTATGCCTTGTTAAAGAAGACCCAAGTCTTTCAAAGAAACTTCTGTTTGAGATTACAGAATCCGCAAAGATTGATGATTTGCAAAAAGTGAATAACACTATTCAATCTTTCAGAGAGCTTGGTTTTGAAATTTGTCTGGATGATTTTGGCGCAGGTGCGGCGAGTTTTGACTATCTCAACGCGTTAGATGTTGATGTCGTTAAATTTGATGGCCCTGTTGTTAAGCGCGCCTATTCAACCGATAAAGGCCATGACCTGTTAAAAGCCATGGCAAACATGTGTCGTGATTTGAAAATCGAAACCGTTGCCGAAATGGTTGAAGATGAACAAATGGCCTATCACATGAAAGAATGCGGAATTGATTATGGACAAGGCTGGTTCTTTGGAAAGCCAGACCCTGACCCCTATCTCTATTCACGTAAATTCGCCCCGAAATCCAAGGTTAAAAAGAAATAAGCTGATTAAATCTCAATCAGTTTATGTCCATCATAGTCAGTATTTTCATTGCCAAAATAGCCATGAGGATTGCAGACCACACGGGTGTCATGGATCACATAGTCCACACTATGATGTACATGGCCATGCACCCACAAAGACACATGGGCAAAATCGATCAACTCTTCAAAATTTGACGAAAACACAGGTGAAAGCACGTGCCCGTTATGTTCATCATGTACAGACTGAAAGGACGGGGCATTGTGGGTGACAAAAATGGTCGGCCCATGTTCATAGGGGTGGATAGCCTCTTCCCACATCCAGTGGATGGTTTCTTCACACATTTCTAAAGTATCTTTAGGTGTAAGTTTTTGCCAAACTTTCCAAGGATGAGTTCGAATATGGCGGTAATCCGGCATATGTTGGCCTGCGATCTTCATGGCCTCATCTTGGCCATCCTCACCATTTAAGGCGAAATCCGACCAAAGGGTCGCCCCTAAAACCCGCACCATATGTTCATTGACCGGAATATAAGCAATATCTCGTTCTAAAAACCAAATGGGGATGCCGCGTTCGCGATAACTTTCAGCCTTATTAGCGAGCAAGTCCTTTAAATGTAGGCCACTGCCCCAATATTCATGATTTCCATTAATATAGACCGTTGGCAGATTATAACGCTCAGCCATGCGCACAGCCCATAAAAAGCCACGCTCCCCCTCATCAATATCACCTGCAAGGATAAGCAGATCGGCCCCTTGTGCATCAAACTCTAACGGCTTGCTCTCAGAGGTGCGGGTTTCCAAATGTAGATCTGATACGGCTAGGACTTTCATTTTAAAGCCCCTCATTTTATTTAGCTTTTTATAAATATATGCCAGCGAAAGACTTTAATCAAATTTAAAGATGAAACAGATTTTTCATACATACGTATTTATACGAGATAGATATCGCGCTCAGAAATGACTATAAGGCGCTTATTAGAATAATTATAACTTTAAAGTCTTATCCAAATGGCTCCTGAAAAAAAACAAGTTGACCATATCCTGCTTCAGGCAGAAAGGCATTGTTTCAACTGCAATACAGGCAAACTGAAGCTTGGCACCATTGGATGTGCTGATATTTGTGATGTGATTTCTGAAACAATTATTAATCTAGAAGAACTGGCAAACAGCAAGTTTGATCATTTCATAAAACAGTCTTCAAAATAATCGCCTATTCACCACTCTGACTTTGAAAATATCGTAAAAACTGTGACTGAGCGATTTTGTTATATTTGACCAATTTCTTATTCATATAAGTGATTTCATCAAAATCATCATATGTTGCATGCTTACCGTCTGCAATTTTCAACAAAATCTCGCGCGGGTCTTCCCAATTATCACTGACACGACCGAGAGTTTTCACAATCCCCTTTGTCGGTGCGGATAAAATATTTTCAGCAGAATTCCCTTTTGTTAAGTCCATCAGGTTTTGATCAAATAGACGGACTGCATCACGCAGCCTTTGACGATCTTTAACCGAAGCATACTGATAGGAAATCAGGCAGAACTCCTTTGTAATTTTTTGGACCAACACGACCTGATCCCCAATGAGCTGCAACGTCCTGATATTGGCCTGGTCGCTTTTTGTGCTCGTATATTGCTGTTCCATTGCTGAAATGGCACGATCAGCTTGCTCAAGCGTCGGCATATTAAATTCAGCAATAATATCGACATCAAGCCCCGGCAACTTGCTTGTGCGCAGTAAAATATCTGATGCGAATTGCAAGAGCTTCCAGTTTGTATCGAGTTTCTTTAATTGAGCGAGAATCTTCGGGTCATCTTCTTTTGGGAAATCCGTAATCTCTTCCCCATTGATCAACTTATCCAGATTGGCATTAAAGGTATCAATAGATTGGCTGAGCTTTCCACTATATCGATCAGCTTCATAAAAGCTTCCGATGTAGCAAGCTGAGGTGGCAACGCTTTGTGTGAGCATTTTTAGCTTATTGAGAATTTCTATTTTTTGATTTTCAAGAGATGCATTGGCATGCGTATCCTGCACAATTGAAAGTGCAAAAAGAAAAACCGCCGCAGTCACACTCATCTGCCGTAGAAAATACATATTCCAAACCTGCTTCATATTCACCCAACGCACAGTTTACTCAAAAAGATAAGATATGACCATGGGTAAAATAATACAAATTGGGCATAGAAAAAGGGACCTAGGTAAAAACCTAAGCCCCTTTTCAAATTGGTAGCTGGAGCTACCCACCAAATTCAACGGCGACTTACTCATAACTGAGTATTTGAAATCAATAGTGTTGATAAATCCTTAATTTGTCAATGGAAAAATAGGGGAAGTAAATGGTTTCGAAGTTGAAACAGGCCGCAGAGAAGCTCGAACAAGCAAAAAACATGTATGACGAACAGGTCGCCAAAGAAAAGGGGAAATTCGGTGACATTGCTGAACGCTTAGAAATCGTTGAAATGACGGACAACGATATTACCGTCGCACTGATGTATTTTGAACATGCATCAAAAGAAGAACAACAAAAAATGTACGAGGCTGTCCTTCCAAAACTCCCTACCCGATTTCAAGCAAAAATCAAAAAAAGCATCTCAGAAGTTAAAGAAGCTCCGTAGGCGCATTCTCCATCTAGGAATTATGGTTGAGCGCTTAAAGGGGGTACAAGTGGCCGAGAATAAGAAATACCGTAAACAACGGACACGTTTGTTTGCGCAGATCAGTGGTCTTGCGGACAAAGCAGGAATACTCACTTCGCTTGAAATCCCTGCAACTATTGACTTGCAGACAGATGGAGCAGAAGCCGCCAACCTTGCTGCAACACTCTACGGTATGTTCCTTCATATCGCAGAACGACTGGAAGGGCCTGAACGAGATCTCTTAATTTCGTCCTGGCGCTTGGACGGTAAAGCCAAATTCAAAGACGAAAAAGAAAATTTAGAAGAAGGAGATCAACATGCTCCTTCCTAACCTTTCTTTTGAACTAGGTGTTATTGCCCCTCTGTTGGTTTTACCTGGCATGATTTTTATTTTTATTTGGAAAAAGCCAATTCCCCTTATCTTGTTAGCTATCACTTCATATGTCTGGATTGGCTATTGCTTGCAAGATGCATGGTTAGGCTTTCAAATCATTGCTGCAGAATGGGATGATTTAAGCGTATGGCGTGAGATATTGCCACAATTAGACCGACCATTGATTTTTGTTAGCGGTATAGCCCTGCTGTTTTCAAGCTACTTTCTCGCACAAGGTATTTTTGGCGCAAACATAAAAAAACTAGGAACCTCTGAGAAACTTACTGGTGCAGATCGCGCCAAGAGTGGCACTCATGGCACCGGACGTTTGATGTCACAAAAGGAAGCTAAGAAAGTCTATGGCGATAAGGAAGGAGTCATTCTAGCCCAATCGGATGATGGTAAATTTCTTAGGCTAAGAAATCCGGGTCATATCTTTACAGAATGCGTCACGCGAGGCGGAAAAGGTGTATCATCAGTATGTGTAAACGGCCTTGAATGGGATGGCCCCGTTGTCTGCCTTGATCCAAAGATTGAGAATTTTTTTATTTGGGGGCGTAACCGATGGGCTAAAGGCCATAAGGTCTGCTTGCTAGACCCGTTGAATATTGCCAGCAAAATTGAAAAACACTTTGAAAAAAATGGCGTAGCAGCATGTGTTTCAAGAACGAGTTTAAACGTTCTGGACTTTTTAGATCCACAATCTTCTAGTTTTTACAGTCAAGTACAAGAAGTTGCAGCAAACCTAAAACCAACGGCATCAGAAAAGGTAACCGATCCTTTTTGGGTTGATGCCCCTGCTGGTATCATTGTGACATTCATTATTTGGGTATGCTGCGCACCTGAAGAAGAAGTTGAAGGCCCCCGTACACTTGAGACTGTTCGCAACTATTGTTTCCACAAAGACCCTGACACCCTTATTGAAAACTGGATAGACCGCACAGAAATAGCAAACGGTTCATTATCACGTGCAATTATCGATTTAAACGAGTTTAAAGGCAATATGCGGGGCTATGCCTCAATTGTAAAAATCGCTCGTACCTGGCTGGCATTCCTTGAGGATGTTGGAACCTGTAAAACCCTTTGCGGTGAAATTGGTACTCCGTTCAAATCACGCGATATCCTTGACGGTGAAACCGATGTGTTCATTGGTGTTCCTTTGGAAATGCTTGAAACACAACCTCAATTCGCAAGGATTGTCATAACAGCCCTACTCCATGAAGTCATGAGGGCACATGGAGCTGTCGAAAAACGCATTCTTTACATTTTGGATGAAATGCCCCGCCTTGGGTATTTGCCTGTTTTGGAAACAAGCCAAGCGGCCTTAGCTGGCATGGGTGCCTCCATTTGGGCGATTGTTCAAAGCTATCACCAACTTGAGGCCAGATGGGATAGTGCCAAGGCAAAAGCCTTTTTCGAAGGTTTTAACGTTTTCCAATATTTCGGCATTACGCCTGGTAATGCCACTCGCGTTGCAGATCTCATTGGCAAGACCACAATTGTTGACCGGACCACAACGAAAGGTGCAGGTGATAGCCAACAAATGGACCGAATTGCTGGTACATGGTCTAGCAATCAAGGTGAAAGCATCACGCACAAAGAACGTCACCTCATCACAGCTGATGAGCTGCGTACACTCTCAATGGATCAAATCATTATTCAAACCGTTGGCCAGCCGCCATTACGGGCCAAACGAGTGAAGTACTACGAACACCCGCATTTTACCGGGAAGTTTGATCCTAATCCATACCAGTTTACAGGGGGCGTATAATGGAAAAAACAATCTTACTATTACGGTTATTAGGGATAATACCAATAATAACACTAGTTCTAATAAGCTATTCTTCCACTATCTACGCAGGCGGCATGCCAACGTTTGATGCCACCACAAATACCAGTGTTGTCAAACAGACCGTTGAGACAAGGAAAATTCTTAAAAGCAGTAAGGAAACTACTGAAAAAGTAACAGGCATCCTTGATCAAGCAGAAGACCTGAATAAGGCAATAGGAGATGGTGCAACTGTTGGTGTCGATGCTTTTAAGTGGGTTAATCGCGCTTCTAATGCTGCCAACAATGCTCTCAAAGCTTGCGGTATTGAAGGCATGATCCCGCCAATCTCCGGCATTGAAATACCGGGTATTGATCTGCCAGAATTTGATCTCAGCTGTATGAAATCAGCCTTCGAAGCTGTAGATGAAGTCCTCTTTACCTACAAAAAAGTCAAGAAAGGAACAAAGCTTACTATTGAATCCGGTTCAGGCGAAGAAGCAGCTGCCTATAAACGACCTCACTACTATCCAATTGGCAAGGAAGAGGCATTAGAACGCCAGAAATCCTACAGAATTAAAACGATCAAAACAGCGTTAGGTGCAGGCAACCGCATTAACGGTTCCAGCCTATCAGTCAACCAAACAAAGACCGAACTGGCAACCATGGGTAACAGCCCAGCGGATTTGAATTCGCTCGTTCGTATTTTGATTTCCGTTGAACTGGCGCGATATGAGCAAGATTTGGAACGCAACAATATCTTGGCTTCATATGTGAACATGGAAGCCGCACAGCTCATGGATCAAGTCCCTGTTGAAGAAGCCACAGGTGACGATTAATGAGCATTTTTGACGATGCATTAGACTGGTTTGGGGATACTGCCAACAGTGCGGGAAACGCAATTGGTGGCGCTCTACCTGAGTATGAATTAACAGGTAATTTGACCCAAGCCTATGCATCAATCATGAAAAAACTGGCTCCAACATTCTATATGTGGATTGGCAATGAAGTGGCCAATGTCATATGGGCTGGTTTCTTTATGCTGGCGGTCATCGTCTATGTTTTTAATCGACTTACTAATCAAAAATTTACAAGAGATACCGTAATTGGCGCTGTATCATTTATGACACTTCTTGCCATGAACTCAGCTATCGGCCCTTGGTTATGGCCTGCGGTTCAAATCCTTATTGATTATTGCGTTTGGATCTCAAAATCACTCATCATTGAAGCAGCATACCTAATCGGCATTCCCTTAGAAGCAATTTCAAATGTCGAAAGAGAACCTATTGCTGATCTGACCGCATTACTTGATGCACAAGTTGGCAACCTTAGCGATCTAGGCTTTGCACTCATAGACAAACAAACTCTCTGGACTATGGTCTCAAGTGCAAAAGCGAGTGCCAGTAGTTACGTTTTCGGTTTTTTTATCTCTTTTATTTTTGGCCTTGTAAGCTTTTTTTACTTTTTCTTGGTTGTGCGTTCACATGCCTATGTGATGTTTGTTTTTATTCTTTCCCCACTCATTATTCCCTGCGCAGGACCAAAGTTTACACGCCCTATTGCAAAAGCATCAGGAAAGACCGTGATGAACGGTTTATGTACCATTGTTGTTCCGTCTTTTGGGTTGTCTCTGGTCGTGACTGTGTTGAGTGCAACCAAGCGTCTCACTGGCTGTATTGAACATTTCTCAACTGAATATAAGACCAAATGCAAAAATGAAATTGCCGAACTCACTGACACGTTCGGCATCCAAATCCCAGAAGTAACAACTGCTGGCGGAGCCATTGACTTCTATCTCCTGGTGATTGGTGTGGGCTTGCTTTCAATCTTGCTGATGTTTGTAGGCGCTAGAACTGTTTCTCAGATCGTAGGTGGGCCTAGTGACGCATCCCCAATCGCCATTATCGCAGCAACGATGGCAGCAGCCAAAACGGCTGGAATGACAGTTAAAGGATCGAAACTAGCTGGACGAGGCACAATGGCTGTCGGAGGACAACTTGGCAGTCTCGGCAAAAACACTAGCGGTGCTGTCATCAATCTCGGCAAGGGTATCGGCAGCAAGTTTGGAGGGGGATAACTTATGCCTCCCCCACTTAATAGCTTTTTTCAACAGAATGAATGGAACCGATACGATGAATACAATAGATAGCCAAATAAAGCCTAAAATTGCTCCCAATGCAATTCCTAGAGTTGCCCCAATAGCTGAACTTACAAGGTATACAAGCCCTCTTATTACAGCTCCGGCAATGCCTATAACTATGCCGAACTGGATAGGTCTTGGCAAATCACTGTATACGCTCATGATCGCTTTCCATGCTGCTGTATCTCCAATCCATTCAAAGGCAGCAAGAATATACAAATGCATCTCAAACTCTAACCAGTGCAGAAAGTCTTTCCACACATCTGCGCTCGTTGCGCTTGCCCAATTTACCAGTTCTTCCATCGTTAAGTCTTTCAAAAACAAAGATTTATCATCTTTTAAAACTATCACATACATAGCTGAAACACAAGGTTTTAAGCGCCTTTCAGCTATATAATTTTAACTTTTTATCTTTTTTTTATACATGCCTAACAAGGGACAAAACACCATGAAGACCACCACCTTAACAACAAAATCTTTCTCCTTTATCGGCCTAACATTGATGACATTTCTTTCCTTTACAGAGCCCGCATCAGCTCAGGTTGTTGGTGACGAATTTAAAGAACTCATCAACGACTTTTTGAATGACGGAAACATTGTTATTCAAGGTGCTTTCTTTTTTGCCACTCTAGGTATTGCTGGCTGGTTACTTGCCAAAGGTAAGCCTTGGGGCTGGATCGGTAGTGTCGTTCTTGCAGGCTTTATCCTCGCGGCTGCTCCAAACCTTAAAGACAAACTCTTTTCAGATAACGTTTTTCAAGTCGATTAAGGAAGGGATCTCACTATGGGTGCCACTGTACCACTTTTACCAGCCTTGGGAATGCCACAGCACATGCTCTATTGTCCTAAAGCTTTGATCATACCGGGCTTTATGTTTGCTGCTACTGGCGGTGTGATGATCTCCCTCTTCTTTGAGGGAGTACTGCCTCTCGCCACAATGGCTTGTTACGCCGGATGGCACTTTTACTGGATGAGACAATACCGCCGAGATCCTTGGATCGTTATCACCTTAAAGACTCGTTACAAGCTTGGCTTGTGGGGAACCAGTTACACCAAAAATTTAATTAAAGAAAAGGCGTGGGTTTATGGAGCTTAGCCATTTAATTGATTTTGCCGCAGTCTTTGTAGTCGTTTGGGCTTTGGTCACTATTATGGTCAAAGCACAGCGTAAGAAGTATTACTTCGAACTTGACGAAAGTGAACTATCAGAACTGTTGAACCTTGATCGTACAGAAGGTGATGATGATTCTATTTGCGTAGATCGTGACGGTACATGCACAAAAGTAGTTGAGCTGATGGGACAAGATTTCGCAGCTCTTTCTCCTGAAGACAGATACAGAAAACTCTATAGCCGGGAAGCGTGGGTTCAAAGCCTCGCTGAATTAGGGGTTGATTTCAAGATTGTCTCTCACAAGACTGAGAACAAACCTATACCGCTAAACAGGCAAGCTCGCAGGCATTTAGCTCGGGCAGATGAAACCTGGGAAAGCCAGTTTGAAAGAACTTATGACCTTCGCCATTTCATCAGTTTTACCGTTAAAACTATTGAGGACTACAAACTTCTCAACGATGCCGTAGAAGAAACGATCAGCCATCTCTCAGACTACAAACCTCGTTTGCTGGCCAAAGTGAGTGAAACTGAAAACGAACTCCTTTCTCACCTATCAGATCTGGCCAACCCACTATGGCCATCCCCAGTAGGCAACGCAAAAACCGATATTGGAAAGCACATCACAGGAAGTCGCTTTAAGGTGCGCCCTGATGGTGTGATGGAATTCATTCGCGGTCCTGAAAAGATATATGGCGCCTCCATTGGTTTTTGGCGTTGGAATAATGACCAGGACGATGAAATGTTTTCATCGGTTCTGGCTCAAGATGTTCCCATGACCATCGTTCATTTGGTTGAAACCAAAAACAGCGCAGATAGCCGTTCTGAAGTAAACAATAGAGATTTGACCTTGGAAATGGATGATTCCGTTGAAAACCAAATGGTCACTGCAAAGGATTGGACAACACCAGGTAACGATGAAGAACATAATGTTTGCTATCATCACGTATCAATTCTTGTTTATGCTGAAGATGAAGAAACACTTTCAAAACGTATCCGCCAAGCAACATCGCCACTATCAAGATATGGTGTGCGCCCTGCCGTTGACGGTCCGGTATCGGCCGCTGCTTTTCTAAGCCTGTTTCCTGGTACTGCTCATCGTTTCCGCAATCAATTTATGTTCTCCCACAATATTGCGGCTATGTCGGCTCTTGAAGGTAAATCACAGGGACTAGAACGCTCCATGTTTGGCTATGGCCCTGTTCAGCGATTTAAGCCTGTTGATGGATCTGGTACAGTCAATTTCCAATTTTGTAATTCCGAAGACCCAAAAGCCGTTGGTCATACGACCCTTATTGGGAAAACAGGTGGTGGTAAAACAACAATATTGACCTTCCTGATTAAAGGACTTCTACGCTTCCGCCGTGTAAGAATTTTAGCCTTTGATCGAAGAAAAGGTATGTATGTTTTCACAAAATTTGCGGGTGGAACATATCTTTCTCTTGAAAGCAAACAAGGTTTTAATCCTCTTCAGCAAGAATTGACAGCTGCAAACCGTCAAAACATCAGGCACTGGTTGCGCATGTTAGCAGGTGGGTTAAGTGACCCTGAAACAGACCAGGTATTAGGCCGGATTATGAGGGCATTGCCTAACATCCCTCGTGAACATCGGTCCTTAAAAACTCTTTGGGATACTCATCTGAAAGGGACTGAATACGGCAGACGAATTCACAAGTTTGTTCATGATCCAGATTTTGATTGGATCTTTAACGCCGAAGAATGTTTGCTTCAGTCCATGTTGCGGAAAAACCGTCTTGTGGTCATTGATACCCTGGAATTTCTAGACAATGAAGAAATTGCACCGCCGTTCTTGCTGTATGCCCTTTCTGCTGTTGAAGAAATCAACTCAGCTGATGGTGTTCCTTTTGCTTTCGTCTGTGACGAAACCGCAGGCGCAGCCAAGAATAAGGAATTTTTAAAGCGTCTCTTCGAAATCATTTTCGAATGGCGCAAAATCGGTGGCATAGGCGTTTTTGCATTCCAAACCGATGAAACAATACGAGAGCTGAAACTTGAAGGAACAATCAAAGACCAGATGGCCACCTTGCTATTCTGGCGGAATAGAAAATTCAATGAAGAGTCTGCTGCCCGGTGGGGAATGGAAGTACCAGAGTATCAGTTCTTGACCTATGAAACAGGTAAAGCGGCTGGCGACTATGCCCTGCTTTACAAGCAAGACGAAGTTTCAGCATCAATCCAAGCAGATCTATCAATTCTTGGCCGTGACCGCTTCATGTTTAACTCAGATGTGAATGCCGCCAATGCACTTATCGCATTGGAGAATGATCCAAAGGTTAAAGATCCAAAACAAGCCTATCTCGAATTAGAAGGAAACTATGATGATTTCGTACAAGCAGCTTAGTGTAATCGCCCTTTTATTTATTGTCTCTGCTTGTTCCTCTAATCAGGAACCCGGCGATAACATCGGTGATGGCCGTGATGAAAGATCTATTTCGCCTTGCGCCTGCCTTGAAATAAAAACCAAAGGCAACGCAGACTTGGAAGAATATCAACTATATCTAAAGCGGGAATTAACGTCATGAACCGCTTGAAAATCATAATGGCACGTTGCAAAGAATTACTGGGCAAGATTGCCAGTGTTCGCAACAAAAGTGCCGAGGATAAAGAACGTGATGCTGTAGAAAAGGCAGAAAAGACATATCTGCGTAAACTGGCTAATACGTCCAAATACACACAAGAACGCACTGACAATCGCTTCTTCAAAATGCTGTTGACGCTATCTCTTTCAGTGCTAGTTGTTTTTGCGCTGAACAATCGTGAGCTGGCCGACAAACTGACCGTGAACATCCCTCAGCCACTATTAGAAGTCTTCATAGATAGCGAACGCCAAGAATACACTTATCGCACAGTTGAAGAAGCTACAGATTCAACGCTTCGAATGACCAAAAGGTATGTGACTGAATACATCCAAGACCGTGAGACATTTCATCCTGACAAAGCCCTTATGGATAAAAAATGGGGTGGATATTCTCGTCTCTATTGGCGAACCGATAAAAAGCACTGGCGTAAAGCTAATCGCATTCTAAAGCGCAAAAAGAAGGTCATGCTGAAGCGCAAAATGACGCGAAGCGTTCAGCCATCAAAACCTGAAGATATGGGTGATGGATGGTGGCACGTTAAAGCCACCTTTATTGATGAACCTAAACGTGGCACCCCCAAAGAAAAAACCGTGTCTATTTTCCTTCATGGGAAATACATCGATCTCAAAATGCCATCAAAATATGAAAACCAAAATGAGATTGGTTGGGTCGTGGATAAATACAGCGTCACTTTACAGAAGGGGGAAATGGAAAAAGATGGCGAAATTTAATTTTTGTGTAGTCCTGCTACTTACCCTTGTTTTAAGCAGTAATGCTATTGCTCAAGACAAGTATCAACGGGGACAATCCGCCCAACATAGTAAACCAAAAGGGAAGAAGGAAACGGTTGTCTATATTGAAAAGCCCTTCGATCCCATGAACATGACAAATCGAGAAATCGAAGAACTGCTTCAATTGGAAGGTGGAGCCGATCTCTCTGATTCTCGTGCTGTGTTGAACGCTGTCTGTGACCCAAAGGCCAAAGGTCACAAAAAGCAATTATCTCCTGGTATTCGTGTCTATGAATACCACAAACATAAAGCAATGCATGTTTGTATCGGGATTGGTGGCAAAACCTGGATTGAGTTTCCTTCATGGGAAATCATCACTAAAGTTAAGCCTGTCCTTGGTTCAGAAACGATTTTTGGTACAGTAGAACATGATAGTCATTCCGTAACACTACATGCGGAAAACTCAGGTGTAGATACAACTCTCCACGTTAGGAGCGGTTTTGGCAATCTTTATACATTTTTCGTAAAAGCAATTGGTACAGAATATAAGGCTGTGCCAGATGCTTCGGTTTTTGTGTATGTCGATGAACCGGAAGATCTCGTTGAACGCACCAAAGTGGCCAAGGCAGAGATCGCGACTGAAGACGCTTTCACGACGATGAAATCCGAGATGAATAAAAAGCCGGATTACAAACGTGAGAAGCCCTTTGATTGGACTAAAGCCGATTGTAACGATTATCGCGTAGCTCCTCTAAACGATGCCGGAAAAGAGCTGATGCCAGAGCGCGTGTGTACGGATGGATACTGGACATTGTTTGATCTAGGCGACAAGTCAGACAGCAAGCGAAGAGTGACAATCTATCAGGTAGTAGATCGCACAGACCAGCCATTAGCGCCGCAAACCAGAGGATCAAGAGACCAGCTTATTCTAGTTAACCGCACCGGGAAATTCACTCTTGGTATTGGTGAAGCGATTATTTGCGCAACTCTGATTGATCGCAAGGACAAGTATAAGGATCATCCAAATGGCTAGTTCTTGGGGATGCGCTTTCCTAGCGATTTTCGGTGCTTGTGGAGATGAACCACCACAGAAAACCGAGACCTTACCACCTATACCCGAAACGCAAGAAATTGAGTTAATCGGTGAACCAGAGCCTGAACCAGCAGCACCGCCACCACCGCCACCTAAGGTAGGAAAGCTCGCTGTGCGCCCTTTAAACATTGATTTTGGGGCGGTTCTGGAAGGAGATCTTAGTAGTGTAAAAACTGTGAGACTTCAGAATGTTGGTGATGGGCCTTTATTGGTAGGCCATTTTGGGTTGCCAAGACGATATATTAAAACCAATGATGATTGTCCCCCGCAACTTGCACCAGGACAACATTGTCAAATCAACCTTAGCCTTGATACAGCTAGACCAGGCTTGGTCAATGAAACCCTTAGCGTTGCTCACACCAAAGCTAAACCTTATCGTGTTTCCCTGAGTGCAAACATCATAGCCAAACCAGTTCCACCACCTGAGCCGGAGCCTGAACCAGAACCTATCGTGTATGAGGCTCCACCACCGCCTGAGCCATCCCGTGAGGAATTGTTACGAGACCTAGCGCGAAAGCAACGTTATAAGGCACGACCTACAGCAATCAAAAATGCTAGTTACACATCACCTTTAGCACAACAA
This sequence comes from Candidatus Terasakiella magnetica, assembly GCF_900093605.1. Lineage (NCBI taxonomy): Bacteria > Pseudomonadati > Pseudomonadota > Alphaproteobacteria > Rhodospirillales > Terasakiellaceae > Terasakiella > Terasakiella magnetica. The sequence goes on along the minus strand of NZ_FLYE01000047.1, from coordinate 189,514 downwards.
GCACAAGCGAAGGGGCCAAGTGGTCATTGGCGATATCAAGATAAAAGCTACAAGGGTATTGGAATTGCCAAAACAGAGGTTTCATATCCTGTTGATCGCTGCCGTGTGATAACAGAAGATGCCTATATTGACGCATCTATCGAAAATTCGGTGAACTCCATGATTGGAGGCAGAATTGTTGCTACGGTTTCTTATCCAGTTATGGGATCAGAATGTAATTATGTGTTAATCCCACCAGGCACACGCATTGTAGGTGAATTCAAACCTCTTGAAGATAATTCTATTACCCGGCTAGAAGTCGCGTGGCGACGCATGATCCTGCCGGATGGTTCCAGCGTTATCTTTGATTTCGGCGCAGCCGATGTTGAAGGCAAAAGCGGTTATCAAGGTGAGATTGATGATCGAAAAGAGGAAAAATACGCAACCATCTTTGCCATCAGTGCAATTGATATGGCCATGTATGGCGCGGCCGCGTACTTCCAAAATCAATCTTCCTCTACAGGGCAAGCAGTTGCGCAAATCAATACAAATACATCCAGTCAGTTAGGTGAAGTCACCGCTGCGATTATTCAACAACAACTCAATATCAAAAACGTATTGAGATTACACAAGCGTCTTGAGGTCAAAATCATTCCAACCGCAGATTTGTGGTTTCCTGAAGCTGTTTATGAACAGGGAGTAGCTCAAAAATGATCCGTTTTCTAACCCTTACCTTTTTATGCATATTTGCCTTCAGTGCCTTTGCACAGGATCAAGGTAATCCAGATCAAACCCAATATGAAGAATTAACTGTAACACTTGCAGAACCTTTGGTTATTGAGGCAGAAAAGCCAGCAACGGTTAAAGCGAACTTCATGGAAGTAATTGAAAAACAAGATGGCAACCTAGTTAAGCGCCAAGTTCTAGGTCTTCAGAGTGTCAACATTGAAGGTGTATTAGCTCCTGAAGCTGCTAATCAAGTGCGCCGGGACGGTACTATGTCGAAAACCGACTTGGCGCGGATCGGTGGCATGATTACCTGGAACGCAGTCTCTTTGGCCAAAGCGAGTGAAGATGGGGAAGAAGAAGTTAAACGCTCTCTTCTCCCCTCGCCTTTACAGTCCACCATTGAAAGCGAAGGCAGTTCTGTAAACAGTGGAACGGCGGTGAGTGCCAAAGGTGATATCCAAGGTGCAATCCTGACAGCACAAAACCTGTTGGATGAGAAAGACCAACAGAAAGAACTACTTTCTGAAGACAAGGATGAAGAAACAGACGATCCAGTGCAAACACCTCGTGTTGGTGGTGGTAGTGATGATGGTGGCGGAACTGAAGGAGGAAATGATCTTGGGAAAACGGGCAGCTACGATATTGAACCTACCGAAGTTGAAGATATTCCGGCGCAAGGTCTAACAACTGAAGGATGCGCCCCTGAACCAGATTTCACCACCGAAAAAATGGTAGAATTAAATCAGTTCACTCATGATGGTGTACCTGATGGAAACTGTACACCTAGCGGCACCACATGGGATTTGAAAAAAGGTCGCGCATCTTGTCCTGATGTTATTGAGGGCGATAAGGCCATATCTACTTTCCGATACTACTACATGCACCCGGTAGATGGTCAAAAGTTCATTGATGCCGAAGGCGATTGCCGTAAAGACACAGATCCTGATTATATTTTTGATATCGTAGATGATCCGTCTCTTTGCCCGAATTGGCGAGAAGATATGGTTAGTGCAGAAAAGAAAGCCTATCCGCAGGCCAAACGCGTCTATCGAGGTGTAAATAACAATCTTGAAACCGTCGAAGACTGTAAAGACTTTGAGGATGATACCTATAAGCCTGTACCGATTACTGAAACCACAGATATCTGTGGAATTAAGGATTATTTCAAAGATGCAGATGGTTATTCAGCGCAACTCTCTCGCTACGTTTATGACAAACTGGGAACTACTCAACAAGCGCGAGGTTGCATCGAAAACGGTGTAACCTACCCTCATGAATATGACCGTACATCATGTGGCCCTGATGAAAACTATTCTGAAGGTGTCATGAAGTACGTTAAACAGATCCGTAAGTATATCGTTACACCAGAAGGATCTCCTTATATTACACCATGTGAGCCAGACCCAAATGGTTCTTTTGATATTAAGTCAACAACGACTGGATGTAGTGGTGATAATGATTTTCTGCATGACGTGTCTGGTGGGACAAGCCTTGGTACCAAGAAATACTACCACTTGGAAAACGGTGTCCAACAGTGGCTTAAGAATGGCCTCTGCGTTGCTGATACAAGCCGTTCCTATGATCACAACATAGAAATCACTGGGTATGAGCATAAAAATGAAGAAAAGAATTCTTATCCACTTACCGAAACTTATATCAACACCGAGTTTGGTAAAAAAATTGCGGAAAGCTCACGTGTAAAAGCAGATGCAACTGCCATTCCCTATCTTTACAGCAAAACAGAAGATCGTCCGACAGGTACTTACTCTTATGAAGATTGTAACAAGTTTGCTGATGTTGCCACAACAGAAGTGTGGACAAATGCAGACAATGACGACGTAGGATATCCAATTGGTACTGGCACTCCTATTGGCCCTGAAAATGCCTGCCAAAAATTTGGTGGCATAGGTACTACCGACTGGACCCTCATAAATGATCAGATGTCCTATCAAAATGCAATGTCGTCTTATGTCTGCGGTATTAACACCTGTAGAAATGCGCATGTTACAAGTATCCGCACCTGCACCTATAAAGCGACCGTAATAGTCACCCGTGATGACGGTCTAGAAATCAGCTCAAACACATATGATGAGGATATCACTCATTCAACAACACAAACCCGGTCAGCTAGTACCGCTTATTTCCATTCTGGGTACAACGACCTTCGTACTAATCCAGGTGACTGCGCCCCTAATCCTACCGCTGCCAAAGTAGCAGAATGGCGTGCAAAGTACGGTTATTAATCATGCTTGATAGTAATTCAAATTTCTGCAATCTCAGAGACAACGAACTTAAACCTCTACATCCCTACCTTTACTGCAATGAAGGGGATAAGTTCTGGGAAATCTCTGAAATCAATATCAACGAATTTGGCGAGGTATGGGTTGACCGTTGGGGACAGCAATATCAAGAACGTGTTGTTGATAATAATCTCTCCCAAATGAAGATCCACGACATGATGGCAGGCATAGCTACATTCAACGATCTTCCGTTTGATACTCTCAACAATCAAGTGGTGGCCACCCAAATACCCGGTGGCCATCGTTTTCAAGGTACATTTGGGGGAAGCGTCATTAACAAGGTCGCTATTTCCATCCGTATCAAACGCCCCTTTGTAGCCACCTTTGAAGATTTTGGTGTCACGCCGGAACAGATTCGTATCATCATGGATGTTCTGGCAAGAGGCGGTAACATCTATGTAGTCGGCGGTACATCCACAGGAAAAACAACTTTTCTTAAAATTCTGCTTCATCTTCTTGATCCAAGGTTGCGCCTTATCCTTATTGAAGATACGGCGGAGCTGGAAGCACCGCATTTAAACCAAGTACGCCATATTGCCAAACGCTTTGATACAGGAACCGGACTTGGTTATGACCGTAAAATGGATACCGTCATTCGTGAAAATCCGGATGCTTTGGGTGTCGGTGAGCTTTCTATTTTCAATGCCTTCCCTAGTTTCAACATCATGAACCTGGGTAATGAGAGTTTTTATTCAACTGCACACGCAAACAATCCTCTGGAATTTCTGGATGGTTTTAGAACGCGCGTCATGCTGGACGGACACAACGCCTCTGGCGTTGTGGAAGGTCTTGTTCGTCGTCTGGATCTGATCATTCAACTGGGTCGTGATGGTGAAAAACGTGTGATTAAAGATCTCGTTGATCCTGAAGACCTCCCGTGGAGAAGTCTTGTTGGTGGTGAAGATATTGACAACGCCAATGACAACAGATTGGAGCGTATTCACAACCCGTTTGTGAAACGCAATCTTAAGGGTCTCTATAAAAAACCAAACTATCAGTCTCAATTTGGTGATGGTGGTTTAATGGAAGATGAGAAGCTCTTTTTGGCTTCACAAACAGGATAAAGCGGCAGGTTTAGCTTCCTACTCCAGCTTTGGAATTAACAACGTTTGGCGTTAAACTTTCTCTGAATAACAATCTTAAATATAAACTAAAATATTCATTGAAAACATTGCTAACATTTAGAAAAAGGAAATACAAACATGTCAAATGATGAGGGAATTTCTTTCGAAGATTTTGATGCCTATCTTCGTGATGAAGCCCCGCCACACGATCCATCAACAGGTGAGATTGAAGAAATAAATGAACCTGTTTCTGAAGCAGAGAAAACCAACAAACACCTTCAGCAGATTAATTCAAGTATCCACGCTGTTGTTGTTGCCACAAGAGACCTTGAAGCAAGCAAAGCTAAGGAAGAAACTGTTCAACGTGTCGGCACTGATGTAATGAACGCCCAGCAGATTGCCAAGGAAAACAAAGAAAAAATTGCAGAAGTTCAAATACTTACAAAGGAAAACACTAGTCACCTCAAGAGTATCAAAGATGAAATGGGAGGCCGGGACCTCGAAGACCTTAAGGCATCTTTGGAAACAACTATAAGAAACCTGAACAAAGCTGCTGAAGCGCGAATAAACGGTAAGCCTTCTACGCGAAAATGGCTCCTTTATGGGTCTCTTACCTATTTTATTCTTACTCTCGTTGTAGGTGTCTATTTAGCTATATCAATGAACCCCATTCTAACTCCCGAAGTCATGAGTGCATTAGATAAATGCTATACAGCAGTACAACGAGATAATCGTGCTTATAGCTGCAAAGTAACAATACGCCCTGACACCAACCGAAAGTAACCAGTGCTAGACTTTTTTTCTTCACCCTTTACAGCATTGTAGAATAATGAAACCAGATTGCGACTTTTCAAATGAAATGTATAAGGCTTCCAGCTTAATACTTCTTAGTTTATCGGTTTTTTCCCTAAACGTGTTCCCTCTTACCCCCATCCAAACCTGTTACTATCTTGGTTTTGTGTTTATATGCAGCGTTATCTGGATAAAAACACGCCCCTTAGTAAAAAGGGAGTTATTCGACAAGTCTGTTTTATCAGCAGAGGAAAAAAACGAATTCCTTCTGTTCTTTAAGGGTTTCGCACAGGTATTTTCATATTTAGCGGTGGCTTTAGTCGTATGGCGTGGATTTACTTTCTTTATCTGGGGGGCTGATCCAACCGGAATTACACCAGACTTAATCATGGAATGAGTGACCAGAATAGCTTGTACGTTCTATGAATAAAAAAGGTAAGTCTATCTGCTCTAATATGGCATACCTGGTTTGCGATCGATCTCCGGATTAGCCGCGGTCGGCACGTTTTTACGTCACAGACGCTGTCCTATTTCTTCAGTTACAGAAGCATTGCCGGCACGAGATCTGCTGCTGAAGACATGATTACCCGGGAAGAATAGGTATCAAAATGGAATCACTTTCCATCATGGCCCATCCAGATCCAAACCTTTGACAATAGCTTTCATCGGCTTCAGTGATTTCTGAACAGCATCTGTCGCCTGTTTTTGACGATAATAATCTTTGAGCTCTCTGGTTTCTTTCTCTAATGCTTCAAATGCATTGCGGTGTTTGTTAGCCGTTTGTCGATCTTCAGCAAATGCGTCTTTGAATTTATGATCATTAATCTGGTCACGTACTGTCTGTGCTGGCTTACCATCGGCATCCTTACCCTGTTGAATACGATCTCGCATAATGGCATTTGACGCATCTCTTTTAAGCACTTCTTGTTCAATACCTGTTCTTTTCAGAAGCTGTGCTGTTTCTTTATCGAACTTCCCTGTTACATCTACCCCATATCTTACAATATCAAGTGCAATCCGCCCTTTGTTAAGTTTCAGTTCATCAGCTTTCGTATAAGCCGTGATAGCTTTATCAAGTCGATATGCCTTGGCCTGTTCTTTAACTTGTTCCGGCTTCAGCCCCAGTTTGGTCGTAAATTCAGAACCACCGAGTTCAACAATTTTTGAAGCTTGCTTATTGCGCAAATGAAGTTCTTTTTTGAAGAGTTCTTTATTGCCTGTCTTCGCCATAATATCTCCGGCCAGGCCAACCCGGCGGCGAATATTCATATACTCCTGCGTGGCGTCCACAACTTTGGCCACCTGTTCATGACCTTTAGACAGGGCAATATTACGCATTGTATGGAAGTAAGCATTCTCTTTAACACTATAAAGTGACACGCCTTCGCTCCAAGCGTAACCACCCATATGTTTAGCTATCTTATATGCTGGATGCTGATTAAGACGCTGCATAACCTCCGCAGCCTTCTTATCACGCACTTGCAGTTGGCCAATCTCTTCAGCTTTCTTATAGCCTTCAAGTGCATTTCTAATGCCGTGGCTCAAAACATCCTTGCGGAACATTTCTGGATATTTTGAAGACTTTGTAGCCACACTTTCTAAACCACGATTATGAATAGTCCATGCTGCTTTCTCACGTTGTTTAATCAGATCCCGATGACGATCACCATAAAGATCACCCCAAGGCTTCAGCCCTGCTCTTTTGGCTTCTTTGCGCAATTCACTGACAGCGCGGCTGGCTCTATCATAATGTTCCATGATGCGGCCTGCGTCGATCTTGTCACCAACACGATCTAAACCACGTAACTCATGATATGCGGCATGACGTTTAATCTTCCAATAGTCGGATTCAACTTCTTTGGCCAAACCAACAACGGCTTTCCCTGCCCGTTTTTCAGGGTCTTGAGCAACGATACTCTCAATACCAAATGCTTTTGCATCACGAGTTTTGTAATCGTTAGTTGGCACTTGATTATAATCATCAATGGCAAGTCGTAATTCATGATTACGTGCATGACGATGAATTTCTGTTTCTTTAATCCCATGCAAACGCCAAATATCAGTTTGACCATCTTCACGCAAGGTAAATGCCATTCGCTCCACTTTGGCCATTTGTTCACGCCATTTGCTATACCCTTCAATTTCAAATATTGGTGATTTCGTTGCTATTTTTTGGTCTTTTAATTCTTCATATGTATTCGCTGCTAATGAACGTGCATCAATATAAGTTTCAACTTTGTCAATATTAGAGAATGCAATATCATCTGCACTTACTTTAATTTTACGCAGATCAATGACACTTTCATATTGCTGCGCCTGTGACTTGATCCCCTTCCAGCTAATGCGCTGTTTTGGCTTTTCTCCATTCTTGACCATCGCATGTGGACTTTTTTGATCCTTCGCTTTGTCTTTAACAAACTTCACCAATGGACCGTATAGTTCTTTTTCCTGAAGGAACTTATGAGCGTAGCCATTACGTTCCAGGCGCAATTGGTCGTACTCTTGCCATTTAGGATGCAAGCGGCTAGCGTAACCAGGATGACTTACCTTAATTTCATTCCAGAGGTCTCGCGCATGTTCTGTTACATCGGCGTAATCACGCAACTGTTCAAAGGCGACCTTTTCAATTTTCGTAAGTGGTTTATCCATATCACCGACGAGAACTTTTAGCTGTTCCTGTGTCACGTTAATTTGACGAACAGCCTTTGCATAGTCTTTCCAATCATCTAATGCCCGCCTTGCCAGGTCATTTCGTTCTGCACTTAACTCAGAGAAAGTTTCAAAGCCTTCCAGTTCATAAAATTCTTTATTCTGCTCCAAGGCCTCCAATTGCATATCGGAATACATGGATTTAAGTTCATCACCGATTTCACGGAAACGGTTCATATCTTGCTGAACACCCACAAGATTATCTGGCGGGTTATAATCAGAAACCAGATCTTTATTGTCTGTGCGATTAAAGACACTGGCCAGATCATCAACATCACCAGCTATAAGATGATCATCAGCATAAAGTTTCACATCGTCCCGGTGGCGTGTCAGACCTACATAGGCTGCATCACTTCTCATATGCTCAGATGACCATAGGAAGGCCCGGTCAACGGTTTTACCCTGCGCTTTATCAATTGTGACAGCATAGGCATGATTGAAATTGACGTTTCCATGATCTGCGCGAAAACGCACTAATCGTTCTGAACTATCTAGGCGAACATCAAAGTAAACGGCCTTGCCTTTTTCAAAGATCTGTTCAACGAAACCGGATGAACCGTTCTTGACCCCTACCCCATCACCTGAAAGAGTCTTCACGTTAAGATCGTTATTTTCATTCTTCAGGAATACGATACGATCATTAACACCCCAATCTCGCCCACGGATGTTATGTGTATTCTCTATAAGTTCTCTTTCAACAAGCCTTTCCCTAATAGCTGCATTCAATTCACCAACGTCTTTATTCGTCGCGGCCATCGTCAAACGTTCGGCAGTATTCTTGATTTCACCCTGCAATGAGCCGACATAATCACCAACGAGATTTTCAAACATCTCTTGGCGTGAACCAATGAAAACACGATCATGATCATTGTATGCGTGAAGGGCTTTACGAACATCACCATCTGAAAGATTGATACTAGCTTCTCTCTGCCATTCAATGTTCTGACGACGAATATCAGAAAGAATAGTTGCGTTTGTTCGTCTGGATATCTCCTCAAAGGCTCCACCCGCCGCAACTGACTTTTTCTGCGCACTATCACCAATAAGAACCGCCTTGGCCCCTGCATCGGCAATTTTAGTGAGAACCTTTTCAAGATGTTTAGTGCCAGACATACCCGCTTCATCGACAAAGACAACTTCATTGGGAAGAAGCTTCTGATCAATCTCAAGACGCTCTGCACGTTCAATCAATGCTGCCGCTAAATCTTTCTTGCCAGATTGCAAAGCAACCTCTGCATCTTCACGCAGCTTGTCTGGATAGAGGAACTTATCAATTGTAGTTGATTTAACGCCTGCCTCTAATTCAAGATTTTCTGCTGCCGCCCCGGCAAGTGACATACCACGAACCTTATAACCGGATGTTTTCAGTTCATCAGCTGCGACTTCCACAAGTGTTGTCTTACCGGAACCAGCCCTACCCTCAATGACAACAATACTCTCTTTAGAAATAATACGTTCGATTGCTCTTCGCTGTTGCCTATTTAGAAAAGAGAAATCTTTTGCAATCTTCTCATTCACTCGTTCATGATTGATTGAAATGGCTGTTTCTTGTGCTTGCAAACGATCCAAGGCCGCAAACATCTTTTTCTCTGTTTCAACATATTGAATTGTTGAGAAACGATCTTTTCCACGTAGATCAACACCAACTTTCACAAGGTCTTGATGTGCCATAACCTTAGCAGATAGAACGTTATAGGCGGTCAAATCCTCACCAACAACGTTTGATACTTGGCGCATAAGGTCTGCTTCTGTAAATGTCGCCTTGGTGAGATTGATATCCTTAACAATCATATCCGCTACTTTATCGAACTTAGCGGCCCTATCTGCTCTGATACGATCATTCTCACTTACGAGTTTTGATGTTTTCCCTTCTTCATGCATCTTTCGCGCATGATATCCTTCATGCACAGTTGGTTCGATATCCAAACCTTGATCTTTGTAAGAACGATGATCTAAGCGTGGTTCATGTCCTGCTTCCACTAAATGACGGTTTCCGATATCTGCATATGTCTTACGAGACAATTCCAGTAAATCGCGTTGTTTAAAAAATGTAGAACCAAAATCTGCATGGCGTGAACTAAGACCTTGTTCATTAACCTTGCGCACAACACCCATGATGTGTGCGTGTGGATTATTATCTTCCCAGTGGATTGCGTGCTGTGTGACTATGCCTCTATCCGCATAACTCTCTTTTATGAAATCTTCAATAAAGCGAACAGACTGTTCTTTATTAAGCTCATTTGGAATAGCAACGATCTCACGAAAATAAGACATTGCCTTTGCTTGTTTTTCTAAAATCGTGTCACTGGTTTGTTTGTGCCAGCGGTTTTCTAAATATTGATTTTCACGATTTTCAATATCTTCCCAGAACTCAACATAACTTCCATCACGCGCATGTTGCTTAATCCACTCTGGTGCATCATCTGGAACTGTCATTCCTGAAGACAAAAGATCATCTCTATCTGTGTAATTGAAATGCTCTCTATTGAGCGTGTCATATCCTTCGCGACGATGGATATATGCAGCATTACCAACTGATTGGAGATTACCTCCATGTCGGTAAATAACTTGCCGCTGATAATGTATCCAACCCATAAAACGCCGTAGGCCCACGTATAATGTTTTCACGAAGTGGAAGCATTATACAATAAGTGCGCATGTCGTCAAGAAATACTCCTACGTCGTATTAACGCCAGAACGGTAACTTACATACTCATTCCCTTTTCTTTGTTTAGGTCATACATCAGGTGAAAAACCGTATTGTCTCCAAAGGGAGACACGAGTTGACTTCAGACAAACAAACAACTTGCGCGTAGCGCTTCATCAAAGGGTTGTTGTGGCCTGTGGGTATGTGGTCAAAGGTGCAGTTATCCATGCCCGAAGGGGGTGGGTAACTGTGCCGTTCGCTTGCGATTGTCCATATATCCACAGGCCATAGGCGCGCCGCAATGCCCTCATTGCTAAAGAGGCGCGCCTTGGCGGGGGTGTGGCAAATTCGGAAAATGATAAGTTCGCGAAGCGGCCTTACCGAATTTGCCACACCCCCGCCCCGCCCGCGATGATCGTAAGAGCATCGCATTCAGCGAGAATAATTATTAAAAAATCAACATACCTTTTCTGCAACTCTCATCATGAGTTGTTGTGTTCTAATGTGGATATGTGGTCAAAGGTATAGTTATCCATGCCCGAAGGGGGTGGGTAACTTTACCGTTCGCTTGCGATTGTCCATATATCCACATCAACGCATTGTATTGGTTTAGGAATGTAGATAGTTGAAACCGCATTGCCTCATCGGATGCTTATAATATTTTGTCTTCAGGTCGCGAGGGGCTTTAATGCAAGTTTTTAAAACACCACCTCACATCATTTTACATTTTAAAATCGTGGAAACTAAGAAAGTCTACGCGCTTTGCGCAATTGGAATTGATGTTTACTGTTTCTATTTTTCGTTCATTTTGTCAGACACAAAAAAAGGTGCTTGCGTAATGCAGCACCCTAATCTGTTTAATGAATTAGATAATTTAATCCTCTGTTGTCCCAACCCATTTATCACCTAAGTATGCATTAGCCCCTTTATCATTCATTCCATCTGGCCATACATCACTATAGTTTAAATTTTCGATCTTCTCTTTTGTCCAAAGACCATTATTGGCAATTGTAATAATATGTTCCCCTTCAAGATCGTTAACGACTAGATCATCAAGACTGTTTGTGATGTTATCGACCTTATTGTTAGTGAAGAAATAAATCATTTTATAATTCCTTTACCCTACTTGCTCTTGTTTTGATTTAAAGATTGCGACACTCCTTTGACGTGCTGCGATTGCTTTTGCTTTATACTGCTCTAACCTTTCTTCAAGGTGAGTGTATTTTGTATTGTCTTTTGTGATTTGAGTTTCATCATCATTAAAGAAACCTTCGAAGATAAAAGAGATATGACAAGGTTTTGTAAGAAGCATTGCTGCCTTTTCAAAGTCACACATAATGTTCTCATTGATGGAAGATGGAATATCTCTTTTGATGATGATAAACATTTTAAGCTCCTTGGTTAATACCGCTTCGACTTCTTACTTGCAGACAAAAAGCGGAGGAGAATAATCAATCCTCAAAAGGGGCGATTGCGCGGCCCGCAGGCGTAGCCGAGGACACGAGCCCCTTTTGACCCGAAGGGCTTGGGATTGAATATTCGGGCGAAGGGCCTAAGCCCCATAGGGGCGTTAAACAACCTCGCGCCCGATTAGGGTGCGGCCATTAGCAATGCCGCAAAAATGAAAACAAAAAAATAGGTGCCGCATTTTCCGCAGCACCCGATTTTTTTTTATTTCATTACCTCAAGACATTCCGACAACAACAGTCGCGCTTCATCAATCTCAGGGAATTCTTCAAATACGTTTTCTGTATGATCAATAAGCCAAACGTTTAGAATATTTTCCGCAGCCATTATCTTTTGTAATGTATTTTGCGGCTTAGTTTGTTCTTCTGGATCAGCATCTATTTTCACTTCATGAAATGAAACCATGCAATCGCATTTTTCACAGTGCGCTTTTTCAAAGGTTGAGCTTAATTCATATTTTTGCAGTTCAATACTCCATGTCGCATATGCATCAACTAAGATTTCGTTATTACCACAAGAGGTACAAACTATTTTAATTTTGTTAGACATGTTACATACACCCATTATTGAATTGAAAAGAAAATAACTATTGAGAAAAGAAAGAACGAAAGCCCAAAGGCATTTTTTAGAAAATTATATATATTCATAATTTCGCGCCCTTCTATTTCATCAAAACAATTAATTTTGATGAAACATTAGTTCCGCTTTCTTTAAATTCTCTGGCGGGTAAATCTTCCATATGTTCAACAACGTTATTTATCCATTCTTGAAACGCTTTTGCTTTTTTTGTGCTGTGGAAGAATGCCCCTTGGCTAGTAATCGCTACCAATCGACCACCCGGTTTTAAAAATTGAAATGCATGTTGTACGTGATCAATATCTTGACCATTTTCAAATGGTGGGTTCATCACAATGCGGTCATAAAGTGGTGTTGGTTCTAAATTCAAGAAATCATCACCGATTAAGAAATGACCTTTCTTTTTTAAAATCTCACGTAAGCTGTGATTTACTTCGCAACAATCAACGCCCTCGCCTAACTCATCGGCAATATAACCGCTTCCAGCTTGAGGTTCTAAACAACGCATACCTTTTTCAATTTGTGCATATGGCAACATTTTATTTTTGATTGTGCTTTTGGGCGTTGGGAAATATCCCGGAATTTTTGAGAATGCGAGACTTTCAATATCTCGTCTCAATGCTTCCGCTTTTTGTTCTTCTTCGCTTGGACCTTCAAGCAAGCTCCACAAAATTTTCGACTGTGCTGTATCATGATAAGGTTTGTTTGTATCAATTGCCGTGTCATAGTAACCACAATTTGAAGTGTCTAATTTGCTTTGTGTAAGCTCATGAATTGCCTTTTTACTTTTTAGGTTTTTTAATTCTTCAGGAACTTTATTTTCATCATGAAGGTTTGCAAGAATGCGCAAAGCTTGTTGTGTACGTTTTAAATGGTTCCCGTCGATCCGAGCATATCCAGCTTCTTTTTGACGCTTTGGAGTATTTGCTAAACGGTTTGAACATAATTTGTCGTCAATCTGTTTTTGCATATTGTCGGCTAGTTCACGAAACTTATTAGAAGGTGATTTCTTAACTGTTTCATTTTTCTTTTTAGGCTGTGGTGTGTTTGGTCCGTCTGGATCTGTGCCTTGATCAAACAAAGAAACAAACTCTTTTGCTGCTTCTATTGATTTGAATGCAAAACCTCGTGGTGTCTTTCCCCATTTCTTTGAATACCAACCGCCTAAAGCTCTCGCCTTTTCACGCCAATCTACAAAGGTTTCTCTTTCAGCTTCAAATTGAGGCACAGCAATAAACATTTGAAAGCCTTTTTTAGTGTGCGTGTGTTCTTCAATTTCAAATGTTGAATTTTCAGTTTGCTTTGCGATTTCCTTTTCTATCTTTGTTGAAATTTCAAAAGGAGATAAACACCATTCACCAGATGGAATACTTTCTACACCACTATAAAGTTCATTCTTGACGATCTGCCATCCACTGGCGTGTTCGTGACCATCCTTCAGATAAAAACCATTACAATAATGACCTGCGTCACGGTGTTCTGCATCCTTTCCCATTTCCACAAGGTGCTTTGTTTCTTTGGCATTAATTGCCATTTTGCGCATTTCATTGAAATTTTGGCGCTTTGATTTTGAAAAACCTAAAATGATAGTTTTAAGGGTGCTATGCCCCCAATAATCAGATTGTAAATCACTCTTATTTTGAATGAGTTCCGCAACAATTATAGATTTAGGCTCTTGCCCTAATTGTTTTGTTGCTTCTTTAAATTTGTCTTCAGCATCGAGCAAGAAAGACGCACGTTCAACAGCCTTTAGATTTTGTTCATGCTCTTGCTTTCTTCTTCTATCTGCTGTTGCGGCCGCTGCACCTGTTTGATAAAAAGCAATCTCCAATTCTGTTAAAGACATAAAAAGATTTTGATTAACTGCATTTTCTGCGAATTCGAGAGTTAGGCTTTCAAGATACCAATCTAACGAATGCGGCTGTTTTTTATCATCGCACCAAGCAACTTGATATTCATGCTTTTCTGGTTTCATGCCAGAACCAATGAGCATGCAAGTTTTATTTTTTAGCTCTCTTACATCAACAATATAGCCTTCTTTGTGGCCATGTGTTGAAACGACTGGCAAACCTAAAGTTAATGTTTCAATTTTGGTGGGAAAGTTGATTACATTTGAGGTTTTCATTTTAGATACTCCGCTATTGTGTGTTTCGCTTTCTTCACCTGAAGACAAAAAGCGGAGGAAAAAATTCAACCCTCAAAAGGGGCGATTGCGCGGCCCGCAGGCGTAGCCGAGGACACGAGCCCCTTTTGACCCGAAGGGCTTGGGGTTGAATTTTTGGGCGAAGGGCCTAACCCCATTGGCTAAACGATAATTATTCATTAGCTTAAGCAGGAGTTTTAATGTCAGTTCCCAGACAAATAGACAACTTGCGCCGCAAAGCGGTGCTACGGAACTAGGTTGTTGTGGCCTGTGGCTATGTGGTCAAAGGTGTTTTTATCCACGGACGCTTGCGGCGGTGGGTAAAATCGCCGTTCGCTTGCGATTGTCCACATATCCATAGGTCATAGACGCGCCTCAATGCCCACAGCTAAAAAGGCGCGTCTAGCGAGTGTGTGGCAAATTCGGAATATGATTAGTTCGCGAAGCGACCTAACCGAATTTGCCACACACTCGCCCAACGTCTAACGCCATACAGATTCGCGCAACAAAAAAGGCACCGACTTTAAAGCCAGTGCCTTGTTACTCCATTTATTTAACCTTACTCCGCTGGTTCAGCCCCTTTAGGGTGCACTCCAACAACAGTTGGAACATGACGCCTTAAATCATCTATTCTTTTTGATTGTTCTTCAACACGACCAGAAACAAAGCCTACTGTTTGCATCATTTCAGTAACCATATTGCGCATTTCACGAACTTCGGCCCCAACAAAGGATTCAAGTTCATCTATTTTGGCAATTAGTTCTGCATTTGACGCTGTTTTAGTACCAGACATATTAGTGTAACTCCTTATAGGTATAATATAGCAGAAAATGGAGAGAGTTCAAATACCCTCTCCAATTTCAAATTAAACTTGCTTAATGGCGATGCGCTTTGCTGTTTTGACGATATGATTTGAACCACATTCAAATGTATCGCCTTCACCAGATTGCCAAGATTCAACATCACCTTTCAATTTGATAATATCGCCGGGGTTCCACTTCTTGACTTTATCAATGATGACTGGAGAATATGTCTGTGTGAAATGGATCATATCTCTTTCTTGCCATTCTTCATTTGCATCTTGATAATGCTTGGTCGTTCCAATGGAGATATAGGTTTTACCTTCTTTCTCGTTAATAGAAACAAGACGACCTTCAAAGTTAAATTTCGCTTCAGAGTGGCCTGTGTATTTGTATGACTGTGACATGATTTAGTCCTTTGCAATTTGATGTATTTTAAAATTAAGTCAATGAGCTGATGCCCGTTTCGACTTCTTACTTGCAGACAAAAAGCGGAGGAGAATAATCAACCCTTAAAAGGGGCGATTGCGCGGCCCGCAGGCGTAGCCGAGGACACGAGCCCCTTTTAACCCGTAGGGCTTGGGATTGAGTATTCGGGCGAAGGGCCAAAGCCCCATAGGGGCGCAAATAACTTCGCGCCCGTTTAGGGCGTGGCCGGAACACTGCTATTATAATTAACTAAGATATCAGCCATATTTCACATAATAATATTATTATAGATAATTATAATAACTAAACTAGTATAATTAATTGACATATCCATATTATCTGGCATAATTCAGATAGTTGAATTAATATAGATATCCCAGTAAGGAGATTTTTTATGACAGGACAAGTTCTCTCAGTCGTCCAAAAAAAAGGCGGATCTGGCAAAACCACGGTTTTAGCTTCAATCGCTACATTGATGCATGAAGATGGTGCTAAAGTTGCTGCGATTGATACAGACCCTCTCACGCCTCTTGCCGATTTCGTTGAGGCCTGCAACAAGCAAGGCATCGAAATTGATTATGAGATTGAGACAGATGAACGCGCACTTCCCAAACTCATTCTCGCTTACAAAAAAGAATACGATATTGTTCTTATCGATACTGCTGGTATCGATTCAAAAGCAACCGACCATTCCATTCAGCTTTCAGACTTAATACTTGTCCCTGTAAAGGCGGCAAAACCTGATGCAAAAGGGTTGGTACATATTCTTGAAACGATTGAAACACAAGCTGCTCTTAAAGCAGCCCACATTGGGGAAGACAATTTCAAAGTTCCTACTTATATCGTCTTCTCAGACTTCAAACCCAATACAAAAATGGCAAAAATTTCAAGTCAGCTGATTATCCAAAAGGCTAAAGCAAAGGATATCACTGTCCTTGATGGAAAAATGCTACATCGAACACTATTTGAGGATTTTATCAGCTTTGGAGGTTTCCTCGAAGGAAACGCCCGTTCAGCCGCAAAAGATGTTTTGGCCTCCTTGCAGATCGCAAATGCTCTGGATTATTACGATAAGAAAAAGAGGTAACAATGGCTCGCAGAAGCGTTCAAGATTTCAATTTAAATGATGCTGAAGTTCTAGCACAAGAAGAACTTCACAAAAAAGTTGATCAAAGCGTTAATCACAAACCTTCATTAAGTGGCGAACGCAATCTGGATCAAGACCTACCCAAAAAGAAGCCAGGGCCTAAGCCAAAATTCAAAGACAAGAAAGTTCAATTGAATTTTAGCGGAATTCCAGAACCTGTTAGAACGGTTTTTGACACTTTTTCAAAAAACCTAAAACAAACTGATGGTGATCTGGTTGATATTGGCAAAAAAGATGTTTTGCTATTGGCACTAGCCGATTACGGAATACCGATACCTGAAAAATATTTACCAGATATCCGCCCTAATAAAGTTAATAGAGATAATGCAGCTAACTTAACTATTAAAGATATTATAGATAATTAAGATAGTTAAATACTCCCCCTTATTGTCAACCTTTCACAGCGAGTTAGTGTACCTAGCCTAGATAATCGCACTAGTGCGACTAATCAAACTCTTCAAAATATTAATGAAATTGTGGATGCTTGATTTTCAGTACAGTTGGTAATGGATAAACAAAAAGTATGAGTAAGATAAAATATACTATTAAACCCATAAGCGACGAATTGTTTCATATTTTTGCAGACGGTGAGTATATCGGAGGCATTGGAGAACTTGATACAGGTTTCTTACTTATCATAAAAAATTACACGACTAACGTTAAGAATTTGTCTGAAGCTGTTTCACAAGCCAAGAAAATTCATCGTGTTTTTACCAGTCTGCTTGATAAAGGTGAATTCATAGGGAGCTTAAATAAAACAGAAGATTTTGTGAAATTTCGCGACTTATCTTTGGCACACTTCCCTAAAACAGCAATCTCAAATCCAGAGCTTGCCAAATCCCTCATATATATTCAGAAATTTAGCGCTGCATTATTAGATAGTTTAGAAAAAGATGATTACAAATCAACTATACACTGCCTTTCTTGGTTTAACGAAACGAAGAAAGATTTTGTAAATGAAATTGAACGTTTTGAAGACCTAATTACCGAATAATATTGCCAGACGCTTGAGGGTGATTGTTTAAAGTTTTTTTGTCTGTATATTACTTTGAAGTTGAGAAATATTCAGAATTTAAATTCCACTTATGAAAACATTCATTATTTATGCAAGATATAGCTCTGATCTCCAAAATCCAAAGTCTTGCGAAGACCAAATTCAATTATGCACTGAATATGTAGAACGACAGGGGGGCTATGTTGCTCAAGCTTTCTCTGACGATGCTATAACTGGTAAA
The DNA here is from genome assembly GCF_900093605.1 of Candidatus Terasakiella magnetica. NCBI lineage: Bacteria > Pseudomonadati > Pseudomonadota > Alphaproteobacteria > Rhodospirillales > Terasakiellaceae > Terasakiella > Terasakiella magnetica. The sequence continues at coordinate 171,497 of NZ_FLYE01000047.1, read as the reverse complement.
ACAATGAAAAGACAGGGCATTGAGAAAGTCCTTGAGGTGATCCAAGCACGTCCTGGGGTAATATTACTATGCGAAGCCCTTGATCGTATAAGCCGTGATCAATCAGACATACTTTTTTTCTTTAAATTATTAAAATTTAACGACGTCGAGCTACATACAGTTCAAGATGGCCGCCTTAACAAGCCTGGCTTAACCATAAAAGCATATCTTTCTGAAGCCTACACGGACGATGTGGCAAAAAAAACAAAACGTGGCCAAGTCGCAGCCGTAAAAAGAGGTAAAGTGGCTTCTGGTATTTGTTATGGCTACAATGTTTGCAAAAAATATGATGAAAAAGGTGAACCAATTCGAGGCCTTCGTGAAATCAACCCAGATCAATCAGAAGTTATCAAACGTATTTATAAAGAATATTCTGAAGGGCTGCTACTTTCTGAGATCGTTGAGACGTTAAACAAAGATGGCATTCCCAGCCCATCTGGTAAACTCTGGAAAATTAATACGCTACTAGGAAACAGGCAAAAATTAATTGGTATTCTTAATAATCCTATGTATGTGGGACAGATTGTCTTTAACAAAGAAAGGCACATAAGAGACCCAATTACAGGAAAAAGACTGAAGAAACTAAACCCGCGTGAAGAATGGGTTTTTAAAGATATGCCATCTTTAAGAATTATCGATCCAGAAACTGAAAAAAAAGTAAGATTGAGACAAGATCGACTATTAGTAACCAAAGGCAACAGAACAAGAACAACAAACCCATTAACCCAAAAGTTATTTTGTAAATGTTGTGGTAGCTCTCTAAATCTACAAAAGAAAGAAAGATATTTCTGCATTCAGCATACCAAACACAAAAACTGCAAAAATAAGAAATCTATTTCACTAGAAAAACTAATGGAAGAAATCAGCATTCAATTAAGAAAAGCCTTGAAAAATAATCGACATCATAATTTGTATAAAGTTCAAAAGTTCATCTCAGACCAAAAACAAGAAATCACGGTTGAGCAAAATAAATATAAAGTGCAACTTTCAAACCTCTACGAATTCGTTGCTAAAGGAACACTTACCCCCTCAATAAAAAAGAAAATTGCAGAATATGAACATCGGCTTGCTGTAATAAAATCTAGATCAGAAAAAACATTAACTCCAGCTGGAAGAGCAACTAGGCCATTAGAAGACTATTTAAAACGTGGAGCCCTTTTATATAAAGACATTGAGTTCCAAAAAGACTTCGCTTCACTAATAACTGAAATTAGAGTTGATGAATTTCAAAATATTTTCGTTAATCCTAATTATGAAGCCATTTTAAAGTGGTCAATATCTGAATTAAGTAATCCATGAAATCACCAGTATTTTGTAACTAATACACCGAAATGAAAAAAGCCGGAGAAACGCTGATTCTTAGCCTTTTTTCATTTCAAGTAAGAGCAAAGCGACCTATTCGTATGAATCCAGCTTTGATCAAAAAATCAGAACCTACAATCATTGGATGATATGACATGCCCTTATTTAACTTGTCGGCATAGCCGCTAACAACGCTACCCTTCATTTCTTCAATACCATGAGCATACGCATAAGATGTTGCAAAGGTTGGATCAATAATCTCACCACTTGTCAGGGTTACCCAAGCGTGAATATTTTCACTTTGTTTACGGCTAGGGTTTCGTACTAAAGCTGAATAGAAGTTTTCATCCTGCTTGAAATAGTCATCATCATCTAATACAACGTAACCAAACGTCAATATTGAAGGTATTTTTACCTTTTCTTCTAGATACTCATGCGTCGCTTGGGAAATAGCCAAACATTGACCTTTAAATGCTTCATATCCGATATCTGTGAATTTTTGACTGAAAAATCGACTATACTTATTGAGTGTCTTCTTATCGAGATATGGCTTTCTCTTAATCAATGGGAATGTAACGTCAATTCCATTCTCGTTACTTCTAGATACTGCGCTCTTAAATTCTTCTACATAAGACAACTGCAATTCCTTTTCACATTATGCTTACGAAACGTTCAATATACGACGACTGTAAACTGTTTCGCTTTAATGGGTGTAAATTAAAAGCTGACATTTAATTCCCTCCAGCTTCGCCCAGCCATTCCATAGCCTCTTGATGTTCTTCGGCTGTCATTATACCCGCCCCGCTTGCGTCATCAATACGCTTCAATAAATCTGTGTAGCGTTTTTTAAATGTTGCTGCAATTTGCGCAGCTTGCAAAGCGGCCTTTACATCGCCCGTATCGCCCTTGCCAGACAGTGTACAGATACCCAAATCAACGGCGTGAACGTTGAAGGCTATTTTCATATCGGTTTTGTGTGATCCGTTCCGTTTGATTTTGAAAACCTTTATTGAATTGTAGACATTGCATGTTTAATTACATGGCGCAAAGCTTCTTCACTTGCGATCCAATGTGGAAACTCTTCACCGTTTCCGTAAATCTGTCCTTTCCAAAACAAGCCTTGCTCCTCAACCCGATAGGAGGCAAAGAAATTATCGTAATCAGGATGACCATCTTCATCCAGTTCATGAAAAGTAAGAGACAGCACGTCTTCATGATCTTCACCAAAAGCGGAAGGCCATGTATCAAGCTCAATAATAAAACCTCGTTTACGAGCCATATTGTAAGTTGTTTTGGAAATATTGAACATTGTGACGTATCCTGTTGAGTTCCTATCTTGATAATAATGTAGCATGAGACTACATTTTAAGTCAATGCAAAAAGTAGCGTGACACTACAAATATTTTACAGTATAAAAACCTATGGATATGAAAACTCGCATAAAATCCCTTGGGCTTAATCAGCAAGACCTTGCAGATTTGTTAGGCCATAACAGGGTTACAATAAACAACCGTTTGAATGGCAAGAAGAACGCGACCATCACACAAGATATTATATCACTGGTGGCTTTTGGTGAGGCGTTAAAGAGTGTTGATCCAGACCTTTACGGCAAGACAGTAAATACCCTTCTTGCAGACAAAAAAGAAGGGGCGTAACGGCCCCTTTTATCCATTAGTGAAGCTTACCTAGAACTCGTTGGACCTTCTAAAAGACCTTGGCTTCGTGCTTCCATTACAAAGTCCTTTAATATTCCTGAGATATGTTCAAGCTTGCTAAATTCTTCTTTGGTTAGATCGTCATGATCCAGTGCGCGGCTTGCATATTCCCATAAGTAATCAGCTTTTTTATATCTGTCTACGATGCTATCTGCATCTTCTGCGGCCTCTGCTGCTTCACCTTGGATTTGACGCATATCATTGTGTATTAGGCTGACAATATCGCTATTAAAGAGTGTTGGAATAACAACATTTGAAGCCATGCCGTTGCGCTCAACATTACTGTTTGTCTGTTCAACTTCTGTAATCTGACGTTCTTTCAACACGCCACCGATAGATAACCCTGTAAAAAAGATAAAAGAAATATTGAACAAGTGATCTAGTTTGCCTTCAAAATCACCTAATGCTTTATCCAAAAGTGATGTGTGGTTCAAAAACACCAGCAACACACCAATGATTGCACCGATCCCGATCGTCGCAAATTGAGTTTTCTCAAAGAGACTGTATTTGTTCATATCTTTTTACCTTCTATTTGTGAAGCTTACTGAAATCTTACTTGGCCTTGCGAGTGCCACCATGCAGCATTACATCTGGGTTGGTTCTCAAAGACAGCACATTGCCAATTTCGATACTGGACACTTGGGGATCGTCAAAGCCTGAATAGACTTCCAGTTCTCCATTGTCCAAACCGGACGGGCCAGCCGCTTCTACAATGTGCTTTGCGTCTTCTTCGCTTTCAGCTTCGACAACGACAATACCGCCATCAGACATTTTTGCGGACACATGCACCATAAATTTCTTTTTGTCGCCCATCTGCTTTCCTTTGCATTTCCTAGTGTTTTCGAATTGGGTGGACTACATCATTTAAAGTAGACCATTTATCGCCCATCTATTTGTGAAGCTTACAAAAGTCTTAATTAGACTTTGCGTTTTTAACCTTAGTGTATCTAGCTTTTAGTCCCGCCAGTAATCGTTTATGCACTGGCTTTTTTGGATCAAACTCAGAAGCTTTTTTAGTTTGAGAAATGGCCTTGCGATAGGCTCCGGCTTTTGTTCGTGAGAATGGAATGTCTTCTGTTACCTTCCATTGCTTACGATAAAACTCATCAATGTTTTTAAGCCATTTGCCTTTTCTATTTTGAGTCCACTGATTAACTTGAAATGCTGTAACCATTTGTGGGCGGCTATCTCGTTCTTCTTGAGTTGACCAATATTCTCTTTTGGTGTTAGGCCGACGAATTGAGCGAACCTGATAGGTTTCCAATTCTGTTGAAGGCTTCATAAAATCTTCGTCTTCTTCACCTTCTTTAAACATAGGATCGTTGGGATCGTCACCGAGCCAAACAAAAACATTATACAATGTGTCTCCTACTTTGATTGTCATCGCCTCCCCCTTTCGTTCCTTCCATTAGTGAAGCTTACTGAACTAGTTAAATGCTTACGAAAGACTTATTTGGCTTTCATCGGTTTCACTTGTGACAATTGAGCCGAGCTTGCCATTTCAGCAACAACCTTTAAGGCTTCCGTCAATTTGATCACATGTTGTTCTAACGACACAATCCGGCGTTCAAGTTCTACAACATGATCTTGAGCAGTAGTTTCTTTTGACCATTCTCTTGAATAGTTGAATGTCGGAAATGTTTTGTAGCTGGCAACAACACAATCAAATTCACCGCTTCTGCTTTCCGTTTCTACAGCCACACCACCTTGTAATGCACAACGTTGTTTTGCGGCTTTGAGTGTTTCAGCTTGAACACTGGTCGCGCCGATCCCGACGAGCAAGGCAGAAAAGAGGAATAGTTTTTTCATTGTTTTAATCCTGTTAAATTTATTTCCCCTTATTCTCTTTCCATGCCTTTTTAATCGCTTCATTAATCAAATATTGCTGCTTAACTCGTTGCTCTAAACGTTCATCTTTAACAGAAACAAGTAAAGGTCTGCATTCTGCCGAATTACGGAAATTGACAATATTTTTAATCGCTTCCTGCGCGCCATTTTCTGTATATCCATCAAACACAGTGAAAGGCTTATCTCGGCCTGCCATATAAAGATCAATGGCATATGTAAAGTTATCTACGCCTTTACCATTCTGCGGTTCAGGAACATGATAATCATTTGTATAAACAATACGTTCTTCGACGATACGTATATCACATGGATCAGCATATAAATCTGAATGAGGGATAGCTTTAATCTCTCCAGCTTGCGCACAGGTCACGTGGATCGCGGCAGCTGCAAGTGCTGTAAGGATAATCTTTTTCATTTTTCCTATTCCTTATCTATTTGTGAAGCTTACATATAATCGCGTGGGTCACACGCAAAAAAGAAATCATGCTGACAAGTCACTTGTTGTTCGAGTGCCTTGATTAGCTGTTCTATATCGTCGTCTTCATTCAACGTTTTAACGATTGATCTGATATGATCAGCATGACGGTTTTTATAAACCATGTAGATTGAAATGCTATCAATCTTGCAGCTAATAAGAACGTCTAGGTCATTTACAATGGACTTTTGATCATCCGGCGATTTTGGATCGTAATCGACTTCTACGACTTCCAGCCCATAATCAGAGCGAAGAAATACCGTCCAGCCTGTCGGCGGTTCTGTTTTCGATGAACAATGGATATGTGGTAAATGTTGTCTCATATCTCTTTCCTATCCTGCGTTCTGCTTACATCTGGTTCCATTAGTGAAGCTTACTGAGCTAGTTAATGAGCATTCGCACAGATAAGCTCTTTTGCTTTTTGTGCCGCCTCAATCAATTCATCCAAATCAATAATATCTAAGGGAATGGATTTGGATTGTTCATCAAAAGAAAATTGAGCATGAATGCCGTCTTCTTTTTCATATACCGTTTGATCTGCTGACATTTCTTTTCCTACCATGTGCTAATGATGCAATATTGTCTAAATGGGATTTTTATTTTTCTATTATATTTGTCTGTAAGCATCCAAATGGATTTATCTTTATTTACTTTTGTAATCTTACCTTGCAAGCCTTCGATTGTCTCTACTGTATAATCAATTTCAGGCTCATAGTCTGGATCATCTTCTTCACAAGCGCGTTTGCGACTTTCTTCTACCTGATTAAGATAGTGTGGCAAGTAATCATGAAAACTTGATAGGAATTGTGATTTACGTTCGTCTTGCTCAATCATTATTCGTCATCCTCTTCCCATGTGTCGATACAGTCCCATGAAATATTCCCACGGTCCCATTTTTTATGAGGAAAGCGACTATCCATCTGCGCTACGCACCAATCATCAGACCACGACCCGTCACTATCAATGCAATGATCTGCTGTCATAACAAACTCGCTAAACTGATCTTCAGTAGACCAAATCTTAAAAGTATTAAATTGCATATCTTTAGCCTTTAACTGACTGTTTAAATTCTTTCCAAGCTCTACGAAAAGATTTGATCTCTGGCGGTTCAATCATAAATTCAGTTGTGTAAGTACCGTATGAGTCATCAGCACAACCAGAGTTAAAATCACCCCAATAATTATCAAATGCTGCATGGAATTTTTCAGACAATTCCGAAGGCATATAGACAGACATTTCAACTGTGCCACGTTCAAGAATACCGTCACTTGTTTCGCGTACTAATTTAAACATCACATCTCGCCTTCGTTTGTGTTTGATCCTCTTTATAGTACCGTGACGGTACACATAAAACAAGATAAAAATACCGTGACGGTACATTTTTTTTCATGTATATAGAAAACATGGATATGAAAGACCGCATAAAAGCCCTTGGGCTTAATCAAAAGAAGATTGCAGAACTACTTGGCAAGCAACGCCATACTATTTCCCGTCAATTGAACGGTGGTGAAGGTATGAAGGTTACGCATGATCTGGAAAGTCTTGTGCTGGCTCTTGAAATGCTGAAAGAGGAAAACAGGCTAGAAGACTATCTTTTTCAAGCCCTGCCGACAAAATAACCTCTACGCCCTCCATAGCTCCTAGAACTATATAGGGGGCTTTACATTGCTAATCTTAAACGTGGTCGGCATACTAAATAGCCTCTACACTGTAGATATCTGTTACATCAAGTAAGGAGATATTTTTGGTCAAGCGACGACATTCAGATGTAGAGAAGATTGCGGATTTCGATATAGATCAGCTTCATTCTTTAACACAAGAACTTGAAGATCAAGCGTACTCTTCAGAGACATGGAAAACCTACAATCACTCTTGGAAGCAATTCAAGGCATGGTGCAAAAAGGTTGATGCCTCCCCTCTCCCTGCCGAACTAAAAACAATCCAAGCCTTCTTATCTTGGTTGGTTAAAGAGGAATATAGCTGGCCTACAATTGAAAGAACGGTTTGCGCTATTTCTAAATTCCACGATCTAGAAGAAGAAACAGCCCAAACACGGCATATCAAAGTCAAAAAACAATTAGACGGTATTCGACGTTCTCTCAAAACAAAGAGCAAATCGAAAAAGAACCTGACGATTATTGATCTGGCTTCTATCTGCCAAGCCGCACCGGATAAACCTATATGGTGGCGCAACAGGGCTATTTTAACGATGGGCTTTGCTGGCGCACTCCGTCGATCCGAAGTAGCGAACCTGAAAGTACAGGATGTTGTTTTTATGAATGACGGTGCCATTCTAAATCTTTGGGATGCCAAAGGTGCCAGAAAAGGAGAAGTGCAGCGTGTCGGCATTCCTATGGGCCAAAATGCCATGATTTGTCCCATACAGAACCTTCGCAAATGGCTAGCCTTCACAAAAGCAACCGAAGGGCCGTTATTCCTTCCTATGAAACCGCCTTTAGGACAAGAAATTTGGAAGAATGAACCAATTTATAAAGAAACGGTTTCTCAGGTGGTGAAACGTGGTGTTGAACTGATTGGGATTGATTCGGCTATATATGGTGGTCATAGCTTGCGCCGTGGTCTTGCTACGGCTGCATCACAGGCGAATGTGCCACTGGCGAGACTGAAACAACACACGCGCCATAAATCCGTTCAATCTCTCCTGCCCTACATCGAGGACAGCGAACTTTTTGCAGATAATCCAGCAAACTTGATAGGGTTCTAAGATTTCAGCTTACTTCATAAGTACTTCACTCAGCCTTTGAAATATCAACACACCGCCCATTCATATCGATAGTCTTTGCCTCTTTCAAAAGAGCTTCACATGCTTGCATTGTTGGCATTGGTAAGACTTGCTGATTATCCAGATGAGCCCCCACATTCAATGGGATAACTGAGAAAAGCAAAAGAAATATTGACGTATTCATTAGAAGTTTTTCCTTATTGTTCGGGTGTCGAATTGTCGAATATATGATTACGGCTTACTTAGAACTTGGTGGTAAACAAGCTTTCTTAATGCCGTACTCTTCGATTGGGCAAGCATAAGTAGTCATTGAAACATTATACCTTGATTGTAATTCTTGCATGTCTGCCATCTTTGTAAAACTACGAGTAGCCATAAATATCACTACAGAAATCATAATTACGTTCGCCCAAAAATAAATTGAGAAACCATTTGAACTGCTCATCTTACTTACCTTCGATCTTAGGAGACTTTAATCATCATTCGACTTATCAATATCACTTAAACGATGAATTTTTCTAAGCTGCTGTTCTAGTGATTTAATTTTACCCAACAACGCAGTTTTTTGTGAAATATCTTTATAGTTTGGCAAAGTCTCATCACATGTAACTGGCTTGCGCATTAAAACATTTAAATCAACATATAGGTCAGGATACACTTTTAACAAATAGTACATATGCCGCAAAAATAGAGCATGTACATTTGGAATATCTCTTTCTCCTTTGCCATAAGAAACCAAATGAGGTTTAGAGATTTGGGTCAGAACATGCATTTGATCTAACCATTTTTCCTTTTCGCCTGTTAAGAATTGGGCAATCTTTATAAATTCCCCCTTATTCATTAACCGTTCTATTTTTTGCCTACCCACTAGACTTACCCATCTTGTTCATCTGTATTCTAAATATAACATAAATACATTTTTGGAAAAGAATAAATTTAATTATTTCCAAAAAAAGATAGGATGGATACCTTATTTTGCTCTCCCATACCTACAAGCTCGAATACTGCTCTTTAAGTGAGTTGATTTTCTCATGAACCACATTCGTTATAAGTCGGATTGTTGCTAAATTTGGACTAGTGCTAATTCCCATTTTGATTGCTTCATTTATTTGTTCAATGATTGGGAGATTCCATTTTTCAAACTGTCCAGATTCATCGATCTGACAGAGAATACCCCATAATGCCATGCATAATTCACCAATATGCTCATAGTTTGATCCGTCTAATCTTCTGTTTGTATCTTCAACAATAGAAACAAGTTTCTTAACGCACTTTTTTGTCTTTTCATCCAATGCAGATGAATTTTCTATAGTTTTAAGCCATTTGATATGAAGTTCAATTTCCTTTGCATGGCTCTTTACCATGGAAGCATTTACCTCATGCATAGCTGACTGAATAATATCATCTGCTTCATCTGAGGTTAAGCCGTCAACAGCCTTCATACGCAGACTATTTGGAACTTGTTTTCGGTCTGCCATTGCTTCAAATGAATTTCTTGGTTTTCTTATTGGGCCAATATAATTCCCATTGATCGTGAAAGGTTTTCTCTCCTCTATCAATCGAATAAGTCGGGCATGAAGTTTTTCAACGGCTATAGGTTTTGCCAGTAAGTCATCTGCGCCTGCTTCTGTAATTCTGGTGACTAATTCAGGTGTTGGTGTTTGGCTCAAGCCAGCAATGACAAGGAAAGGATTATCGCCGACTTTTTTATGTCTGATTTTCCTCACAAAACCACTTAGTTCACCATCAGGCAGAGTAATTTCTGAAATTAAGAGTTCAGGCATTTTTGAAGAGAAAGCCTGAGTAATAAACGCAAGATCACTCCCCTGAATAATATCTTTAAAACCTGCTTGTAACAGTGTTTTTCGAGTAAGTATTAGTGATTTCGGGTCTGGGTCGGCAATAATAACCCTAACCTTTGCAAGATCGACGGATCGCATTTTATATGTCCAATTAAGGTTTAACGAGTACAGCTTTTAGGTTTGTTATAAGCAGGGCATTCTTTATCTGGCAGGCCATAGAGATGAGCTAGTTTCTTACCTATGGCGCAAACATATTGTGCTTGTTTTTCACAATTTCCTGCATTGTAATGGGCAATGGCATGTGTCCAATTGCCATATTCTTTATAGTTTCGTGCAAGTAGGCTTAAAGCAAAACGAACATTCTTTGCCGGAGTGAGCATATCGTCTAGGCTGATCGCCTCTTTATGATAGTGTAAATTGATTTGCATACATCCCACATCCACGTCAGAGAGTTTACCTGTGAAGCTTTCAACAAGTCTTTTTGCCTCTGCTTTTGATTTTGCCCAATGGGACTCCTTCCCTAATCTAACGACATAGGGAGAAAAACGACTTTCTTGCTTACCAATCGCCAGCAATAGTTTTTGCAACATCGGGTTTTTTATTTGTTTTATCTCCCTTAAACACTCATTGGCTGAAGCCGTTTGTGAAACGGACCAAAAAGAGATAATAAAACTAAGAGCTATTATGGTTTTTGCTGTCTTTTTTTGCTTTATTTTCATGGAATTTGCCCCTGTGTAATATAGATGGCCAAGTCATCATTTTGAGCTTCCCTGCTGAGCAAGTCTTTACAGTCAGATTGAAACAAACCATCTGCTCCTGAAGAAATAACAACTCCAATGACGGTCTCATCATTTGGCGTATCTATTCCTTGATAATATCCTGAAGATGTTTTCATTGTGCCATGGTCATAAGAGCAATAGCCAAACAGTCGTTTAAAACGGTCTGTAAGCACGAGGCCATATGTGTCGGGCAAGAGCCCTCCATTTATAACAGATTGACCTTCTTTGACTGCTGGCAGCTCTTTTGTGCTATCTGCATCAAGGTCAGACACCAATGTAAGAAGTTTATTTCGATTGGCATTAGCCCAAAAGCTCGTTGCCTGATAACGAGTTGTTTCAAGTGATTGTGCCGCCATTTGATTGTTTACAGAATTTACGTCAGCGGCCCCCACTGCCAAGAGGAGTGCCGTATAGAGGGTTTCAATCATTATTCACCACCCCTCTTTGTAAGGTTTTCTCTTTCTTGATAGCCTTCACATGAGAAACAGCGGTTTTCCAGTGGCAAGAGACGATCTCTAATCCAAGTTAGAATAAGTTCCTGCTGTTCAAATACTGAATTGCAATTCATATATTCATTAAGAACTGCACCAAAAACATTGCCTTCTTTTCTGACAATTTCTTTACATTTGAGTTCTTCAGTTGTTTTCCCCATGGGGGAATTATTTACTTCTAAGAGATGTTTGAGCCCCTTGTGTAGAATCTCCTCATGCAGGCGCTTTCGTTGGCGCGCAGACAGTTTTCCATCTAGAGCGCTTAATTCTTGCAACGCTTCATCGAAATCCTCAAAGGCTTCAGTGTAATATGGCGCGATTTGGCACTGTCTCATTTTATTGCCCTCTGCCAATTTGGTGAGGGTCTACGATGGCGAGGCCAATGTATGTGCCATTTGTTGAGGTATTATGTTCTTTAATGCCGTTATGATGGAAATCCTTACCTTTATCAGAGCTAAGATAACCGCCAGCAGATGGATCATTAGGAGCAAGCCATCCGGTTACTGGATTACTTGGGTTTCTTGCCCGGTCGTATAAACTCCACCAATCTTTAATCAATGAGTTTTTATGTAAATTCCAGACAGATGCACCCTGCAAAGGAACAAAAACATTATTAGATGTTCCATTTGCGATCATCTCATAGGTTTTTATATATGGGCTATCTTTGGCGAAGACATAGGCAATAAAATCTACATTATTACTGTTTGTTGAGGAGCCCTTACCAAGAGTGAATATTGTTTCTGATGGCTCAGTATTGTTCCAAGGCCCTGAACTCGTAAAAGCGTAATATTCATCAAAAGAGATGAACTTAGTTGCACCAAGTTCATGATGGTAAATGTACCATCCCCCAGCAATCCGTGACTTAACTATAGACATCCCAACGTCTTGGGAAAGTCCATGGGGAACTTCATGCCCCGCAGAGCCTGAACCTTTATAGGTTACTGTGGAAAAGCCAAATTCAGGATTGGCACTTACGGTATAAGCTTTCCCGTGATTTGTTGTACCTGTAACACGTGAGCTAGATGAACCCGCTTTTAAGGCGTAATAGACAAAGTTTTCATTAGCCGCGTTTGTATTATTCTCAGTACTTAAGTCAAACCCTGTACCAGTTAGGTTTGTTATTGAATTACTTTTGTATTTTTCTTCTGTCGTTCCACTGAAATCAAGTGTTTCTCCGTTTCCACGGAGACTATCAACAATTTTCCAACTGCGTGCTGCGGTTAGGTTTTTGACAATAATTAAAGAATCATCATCTCCCCAATCCACTCCATCGCCAAAGAGGATGGTTTGAGAGGTACCGTTACCTTTATAGGTGCCTTGGACGAAGTGGTCAGAAAGCTTACTGGTCGGGAGGCTTAGGTTTGCTGTTGTGAGGGCTTTGAAACCTGTGTCAGGTGTATCTACAAATTCATTTTCTGAGAAATTTGCTGTAACAACCCCACGATTGGAACCCGAACCATCACGAATTGCGGGGAACAATTGCGCTGTAGTCGTGTATGTTTCCGATACGATTTCAGTGCCGTTTTGGTCGATTGTGAAAGTCTTTGCAGACGTATCCACCTCAAAAGTGAAACGATCCCCCACAGACCAACTACCGTATGTTGACCCTAACGAGCCATTAACATAATTTGCGATATTACCTGCACTTTGTAGTGACACACCGTTTCTAGTCCCGTTATCGGATGGGTCCATAAAGAGCAATTGAATATTGCTGGTACTTGCATCCACCTCAAACTCAAAATGAACCTGATCAATATCATTAATTGCTAGGGTTGCAGGGGTAATGCCTTGGCCCGATGTCGTGCTATCCACAGTACGGTTGCCGTTTGAGAACACTGCGCTTGTGTTACCGATATCCAAAGGATTAAAGGTTGCTGCACTATCAGTGGGGGAGTTTCCTACTGGCGTCACCCCACCATGAACACTCCAATGGTTTGCATTACCTGAAACGTCTTTTCCAAGATCAGTTGAATCGGCAAAATCTAAATGAAACCCGTTGGAGCCAAAATCAGCAGAATAGGTAATAGGGTCCCAAGCTCCCGTCGAACTGGTGAATTCGCCAAAGTCTGTTACTGTCCCAAACCCGTTTTGGAATTCAGCGACATAACCATTTAGGTATTTTATACCAGACGTATAACGCCCAATATTGTGGGTCTCTGTATTATTCCATTGTGACTGAAAGTTAAGACTGTAGGCATCCTCAGTAGAGAATGACGTAACACGTTCACCATTTACATATAACTTTTGACGTTCAGACGCCGTGGTTTGTGTGGTATCGACTTCAAAAACAACATGATACCATGCATTATCACGGTAAAGGGCATTGGTCTGAAGGTACATTTCTGTTGTACCGCCAGATAACTCTTTAATACGGATGACACCTGTATCTTGAAAACGAACAAATAAATAGCTCGTCAATCCAGCATTATTTGCATTTGCAATTACCTGTTGAGTACCTTGCCCCTTTCTTACCCATGCAGAAATTGTAAATACTTTGCGGCTTCCCGCAGTTGAAGGCACCCAAGATAAATACCCCGTAGACCCATCGAACAAAGCAGCGCCTGCGACGCTATAGGTCGAGCTACCGGGAAGAGTAACGCCGCCACCGGGAACAGTTGTACCGCCATCCCCTTCATCTGAACCAGTATCTGTCCCTGAACCACTTGTTGTGGGCGTTCCGCCACCTGAAGCCAGAATAAAGGCTGCATCGGACACACCCAAGGGCATAAAGTCAGCTCTATCGTCACCAACGGCGCTGCCTAATGCAAGGTCTGCACATGTACTGTCAAAAGTGCGATTGGCCCCAGATGAGACCACTGCAAAGGAAATTCCACCGGGATCGGGCGTTGTTTGGCCGTCTATGCGGCCTGTTGAGCTATTTGTTGTGCCATGATCATAAACACAATAACCAAGACTGCGGTTCCAGCCATCTTTCTTAATGCCTAAGATCGTCTCAGGCAGTGCGCCGCCCCCTGTTGGGGCATGGTTTGCCTCTATAAAGGCTGGTGCTTCAAGAGTGTTGTCACTATCGCTATCACTTAGGCTCTGGGCTAGAACCTGAATAACGGACTGAACATGGGTTTCAGTTTCAAACTGTTGGCTTGTTTTAAAGTTATTATAGAGCTGTCGAACAACATCACTACTGATGTTGGAGACATTACCTGTAATGATCAGGCTTGCGAGAAAAAGGAGGATTAACTTTTTCATAAGGGGGAACTCTAACTGTTTTCTTTAAGGAGCCAGACGGTTAAAATCGCATCATTCACTTGAGCTTGTTCACCCAGAAACAATTGTGCGTCTCTTAAAATTCTTTGTGTTCTTGTGGTGTCTTTTTCAGCTTCAAGGTAAAGACGAATACCGAGTTCATCATTTTCATAAGACCAGGGCTTAAAGCCGGATAGACCCGTTGGTCTATGCCCCCAAAGCTGAAACGTATCTGGTGCGCCGGGGCAGGTTAAATCGGTTAAAGCTGTTTTATCCACGGCTGCTGGATACATGGGGTGATAGCTTGTGGCGTTATCGCCTTGATAGAGGCTGGCGCAATGTTGAATTTGGTTTGTTAAAAGGAGGGCGCGGCCTTTGATTTCCGCACCCTCAGTCATGGCCGTGACAGCTTTCGTATTGCCCCCAATCCCGCTTAGTTTGAATACTAAGCCTGAGTAAACAGAAAGGGCAACTAAGAGAGCAATGAAAGCTTTTCCCATTAGCTATATTCCAACACCATATAAGTCACATAGCTTGTCCCAACTTTGATACATTGAGAAAGTTTATTCTCCATGGTTGTGGAGCTTGATGCATCAATGGCCGTACCTGCGGTAATATCAGAAGAGGTTGCACCAGACTCCCAATCAGCAATCGCGCCCACTCCTGTTGGTGGTGTGGCATCGGCATCGGCTTCAATGATTTCTTTATTATAGGCCTGACATAAAGCAAGTGAGGTGTTTGGCAGAACAGCGACTTTTTCAGCCTTTGCATCATCACCCAAACCCTTGATTATCACATTATATTTAATAATGATCTTTTGATCATCTTTGGTTGTCCAGACATTTGGCACCGCCTCATCAATAATCTCACTATCTGCATGATAAAAGCCTGTATTTACCGTTTTATCTAGCGTCACTTCTTCAGAAGCATATTGCAGGGTAATTTTGTCATACACCCCCGCATAGTTATCAAACAAGATTTTGAGGGCCACGGCTTGGGTTGCTTTATTTGTGGCTGAGGCATCTTTTTTACCCGATGCAGTATATTTATTAAGCGTAAACTGAATACCGGCTGCAATGGTTAAGACCAGCAAAAGGCCAATGAGCATTTTTTTCATTATCTATTTCCTAAGTTAATGAGAAGGAGAGAGAGAGAGTTTCAAGTCGTGAGCTTCTAACTCGACACGAAAAGGCGCACCGTTTTTACATTTAACGGCACAAAAATATTTAGGTTTCCAATGGAGGTTGCCGCGATAACGATGGGCTGCAACTTGGGCATATAGCCATTCTTGATGCAGTTTAGTATCCGGCGTTTCTATGATGAGTGTATTGCGCTGAGTTGACAACCTAACTTCATCATATTCCGTTTTGATCAACTGAATAATGCGGAGATAATCATTTTCGGTCAGACTTTTTTGCT
This sequence comes from Candidatus Terasakiella magnetica, assembly GCF_900093605.1. NCBI lineage: Bacteria > Pseudomonadati > Pseudomonadota > Alphaproteobacteria > Rhodospirillales > Terasakiellaceae > Terasakiella > Terasakiella magnetica. Next base: position 155,680 of record NZ_FLYE01000047.1, on the reverse strand, counting down.
CTGTTTTGTAATGCAGTTTCACATAACTATTTTTGGCATTGTCATGACGTGCCTGAGCAAATAAGAAATCGTAATAAATAAAGGCATTAATGACGACAAAGGACGCAATCGCGAGGTAAAGCAAGGCAATCCAGACAAACTGGTCGTAACGCCTGTTATGCTTTAACAAGAAATTATATTCCGAGGTAAAAGCGCCAAAAGAAGGTAAGTTGATTTTATTCATTTTCATTTGACCTTCTCCACCAAAGACCCTACCCCAATTAAAACGGTGCCTTCTTTATGGTCATTTCTTGGGCTGAAGCTGTCTTTACGCTTTAGCTTTTCCAACTTATCTGCATATGTTTCTGAAGCCCATTTGGGGATTTTCGCCTGCCAAGCGGATTTGCCATTTTCATATTTATAAAAAAGAAGCTCCCCATCCATACTGAGAACGTCTTTAACGATGGTTGAATAGTCCGCCAACACTTCAAGATGTTTATCTTCTCTATGGCGTTTCATCTCGCGTAAAGCCTGATGCATGGAGCGTTCTATTTCCCTAGAAATCTCCGAGACTTCAGTTTGCAGAATTTCTTTTTGAGTGACCTGTAAATAAAGCAGGCCAATTAATACCAATAAGAAAGCGGCACCGGGATAGAACAGAAATTTAAAAATCTGATTTTGTCGATTAAGCCGCGCAAGAATATAGGATTGCCATTGCACCGTTTCTGTCGTTTCAAACTCAGAGATATCAAAAACTTGTAGGTCCTCTTCCCCATACCATTCAGATGGCAAACCATAAGCAAGTGAGATTTCCTGTGTTGTTTCAGGGACAACAAGAAGCGTATTACTATTGGGCTCGTGATAGATACCCGGTCCTTGATGGTCATTACCACCGGGCAAAAATGTCGCTAAAGGGTTGATTGGTTTTTTATGGTTCTTAAACTCACGCGAAGCTGCCGCCATATAATGAATGACGTTTCCTTGACGTTGATAGACCAAATGGACATTTTCAGTCCCTAAATCACCTTCAACATTTTCATAAATGATTTCTAGATCAACACCACTGGGATCGGCGCGAAGACTGCCTGCAATAGCCCCATGGGGTATAAAGTTTTGTTTATTCATCATTCTTATCCCGGCATTAACCCTTTAACTGATTCAGTAAGAAGATCGTTTTGAGAGACAATGATCCATGCATAGAGGAAGGTTGGGACAATCAGGAGAAGCCCTGTTACTGCCCAAGCAATATATTTTTGTTTTAAATTATAACTTTTAGCCTTTAGCAAACGATGGGCGCTCAATGTCTCCACAACATTTGCAAGCTGCACACTATCGCCCAGACGGATGAGGCGAATACGTTCTTCATCTTCAATATATTTATGCTGTCCAATTGCATCTTTGAAACTATCATTGGCAACAATCGCTGTCTTAGCGTCTTGCCAAAGGCCACGCACGCCTGCTGAAGAGACCGACTTAATGACATAATCCAAGGCTTCATTGAAATTAACTTTACCCAGGATTAACGGACTTAGCAGAGAATAGCTTAAGGCCATATCGTTATGCCTGATTTGCTTGCCATAAAAGGGCAGATAATCCACATAAGCCGGATAGGCTTCACCCTCACGTTTTGCGATAAAACAGATGACAATTGTTATTAACAAGAAGGTCATAAAACATGTTGCAAACATGAGCCAATTCAAACTAATCAGCTCAATTGTTGCCATTGTTTGGGCGAATTGATCTGCGGCGGCTGGACTATCACTTAAAACCCCTTGCCTTTTATATTTGGGAATTTGTTCAAAATGGAGCCAGAAGGGAAAATCGGCAAGAATAACAACTTCAATAACTCCCCACAAAGACCAGACATTTATAGGTCCAAGACGGTTTGCCTTCTCACTTAAAACATCAATGGCTTTAGCTATATTGATTTTAAGCTGTTCATTATCTTTGCCTGGCATCAACTCACCAGCCTGAACCAAGGCAATCACCCGATGGTCAAACTTCAAAGCCTTTAAGGCATCACTTAATGTGGCATCCGCTTGATTAATCATGGCAATGGCAGGTTGAAGTTTGCGTTTCACCCTAGGTGTGGCCGCTTCTTCATAGATGCGCAGCGCCATCCCTGTTGTTGTACCGTGATTGATATCTGTACTTAGGCTTTCTAATAAGGCCAATTGTTCACGCAAGCGAAAGAAGCGCCAAAGAGTAAGATCAAGTTTCTTTTCTCGAACAGAAAGGATCGTATAATTCTGTTCGCGCAGCCCTTCTTTAACCTCTTCTACGCTTGAGAGATAAAAAGTCTCTTTGACGATTTCACCTTCAAACGATCTGCGATAACGGGCTTCAACGATCTTCATCTGTCGCCTCATCATCTTCATTCATGAACAATTCTTCAATTTCTTCAATTGAGATAACGGGCTCACGCTCATCACGGGCGCTATATTCTTCATTTAATTGATCGATATCGATATTGTTGATTGTGTCCATGATCTCTTGCGCTTTTTGATCCCGCTTTTGCTGGATAACTTCAAGCACATCAATTGTTCTTTGACGTTGATAGGTTTCATGGTCGATCACGCCTTCATCATAGAGACGACGGGCATAATAATCGCGTGGTCGATAGGTGACGCCATCCAGCTTGACCAAATCGGCCAAACGGTGTTCTTTAAGGGCTTTGAGTGCTTCATGACGGACTTCTAAGCCATCCCCGATTTGCAGGGTTTCTGGGCATTGCACCATGCCGTCATAACCTGTGTAGTCACATTTTGGACAGCCATGGGGATTGCGTTTTAAAATATTGCCGCCTGCGTCTTCATCGACCAAAGCGCAGCTACACAGCTTTTTAATCAGCTTTAAATGAAGACTATAATGTAAAATATCGCCAATGATATTCCACGCTTGTTCTTTAAACTCTTCTGGCACCATGGAGACAATTTTAGCCGCTGCTGAAATCGCAGACACCGCATGGATGGTGAAGCCTGTTTTATGGCCTGTATCACCATTGCGCAATGCGCCTTCAGCAGTTTGAGGATCGCGCACTTCTTCTTGAATAAGAATATCTGGAAAGAGACGCATGGCCGCTTTAGTCAGGACATTAGCTGTTTGACCGATATCCTCATTGATTTGCATTTGCTGAGTATGGCGCACACGCATTTCTACCGGAGCGGCAATAGAAATAATCGTGCAACCAAGACGATCTGCTTCACGCTGTAGGGCCGCCAGCAAAGCTGTTTTACCGGACCCTGTTGTACCAGACAGACAGATAAGAGAGCCGCCCTTATCTTTTTGGCGCATATAGTGGCGTAAATTATCAGCCAGTTCAGGAAAGCGGTTCAAGAGGATGTGCAAGCTCATGATAGAGCCTAGGTCATGAACCCGAAGCGACATAAATTCGCCGCTCACCGTTGCCCCGGTTGCTGCCCTGAAGTTTACTTTACGGTCCTGAAAGACCATCTCAATATGACCATCTTGGGGGCGGTCCTTAATGATGGGGTCCATCTTGGCATCATCTTTAAAGGCCTGCATCAAGCGCCCTGCGGCCTTAACGGAAAGAACGTGTTTTGGTGCCGTGGTTTGCCCAATGGTAAAACTAATCACACATTCAAGAACGTCATTAGATTTCACCAGTTTGATGTTACTGGCTTTTGCCTGTAGCGCCTGAAGGAGAATATATTCTTTAACTTTTTTAAGACGCAGCGGGTCTTGCGGGTCGTGATTAAACTCAGAAATTAACGTGCTTATTTCATCGTCAGTGACAATTTTCTGACGGCTATTAATTTGCAGAATTCTTTTAGTATCAATAGCGCGATATTTTAGGTGTCGAACATTAAAGCCTTCTTCATTGATGGCCGTGATGAGTTCTTTTTTCTGGCTCTCTTTTAAAGGGCGCACAGCTCCATAATGAAGCGTATGGGTATCGCGTTCCCAAGACACAATATGGACTTGTAATTTCTGGCAGGTATAAGGCGCAATCCGACCAAAGGTCTTATCGTATTTATCACCTAGAACATCAACAATATCGCGTCGAGTGAGAAAGCCGTTTTCAATACCAAGATCGAGCAGGCCAAAAGGTTCTGGCGCATTAAACTTGGCTTTCCAATAATCATATTCCGGCTCATCAGTGCCGCTATTAATCTGAGAGTGCAACAAGGAATATTGCTGCAACATCATGTGGAAATGGTTGTTTTTTAAAACGTTTTTGTCAACTAATCGTTGCGCCTTAGAGTAATCCGGTGCAAGGGAAACAGACATGGCTCATTCCCCCCACATTGACCCTTGAAGGGCTGTGCGCCCTTTATGGAGTAAGCTTACGCGGGTCTCTTCAATCTTGACCTGATAGCGAGTAAAACCAATGGTCAGAGGTTGGCCGTGGAAGGCAGTATATTTCTGCTCATCGATCTGGATTAGGGCTGAATAGCTTTCTTTTTGCCCTTGCTGTGTTTTTAAGGTGGTCAAGACCTTCAAGTCGCTCAGTTCAGCTTTTGCCGGGGCGGTATTTTGCAACAGATAGTCTTCATAAGAGGCAATATCAAAAGCGCTGCTATCGGCTCTTAAAATACGATCAAGCCAGCCTGACCCATTGGGCGCAAGGGGGCCGTATGATTGTTGAGTTTCAACTTGATTTTCCATCAAGGGCGCAGGCGCTGTTTTAAACGGGCTACGAATTTCAGCTAAAAGCGGCCCAGATGATAAGCTTAGAAGGGTGAGACAGGTGAGGACCACCTTAGCCTTGGACATAGCTCTATTTGGTAGAACAGTACTATGGGGGAGGCTTAAATCCCACCCTTCCGGTGCTTGAACCATAGGGTTCAAACTCGTGTTATACAGGAAAGAGGAAAAAGTCATAGGCTTATTTCCTCCATTGATGTTTGGGTTATGAGCGCTTTCATACGCTCCATTTCCATATTCACGCAGGCGGGTTTAACTGAGCCGCACAGCTTAATGGCAACTGCTTTCATCACCCCTTCATTATAGGATTTAGGCGGTGTTTTTTTGATCCTTTTGACCCGCCTAAACATGGAAGAGGTCGCCGGGCTGAAGCTGATATTTTGCACCTTAGGTGTGACGTGATAAAAACCTTCAGCTTCAATTTTTTGCTCAATCCCGTTTTGACGCTCTAATCCTTCACCACGTGGTGATGGAAATGGGGGGAGCTCATAAGATTCCACAGATTTTGTCGGAGCTGGGCGCGGCTGAAGGGGCGCACTTTTCTCATATTCAAACAAAGGATAAGGCTGTTGCTGTCTCTTGTTTGATTGTCTTTTTTGCCACAGATGCGGTGCTTGGCGCTGCTGGCGCTGTGGCGTTATAGCTCTTTGGGGGGTGCGTTGTTGAACTTGCGGCTGTGGTTGCTGTACTGGTCTTTGATAGACCACAGGGGGCAATGAGGTTTGGCTTGGGGCTACGCGATATTTCAGGACACGGGTTGTGACGGCTATGACATATTCACTACGCTCAATCAGGGTTTGGTCATCACTGGGGATCATATGACTACTGCCCAGGGGGATGCCTTTAGAAATCCGCTGATCTTTTGAGCGAATTAAACCGCCTTGTAGATGGGTATGACCGGGCAAGATCGGCGTATTGATCACAATCTTGTTTTTAGATGTTTCATATTGTGTTGAGGTCTGCCCATTTTGCGTGATGGAAAGCGGAGCTGTGGCGGCTGTATCGCTCAAGTTAATATCGAGATAGACCAGACCATTGATATAATTTGCGGCCACATCAATTGTTGTACCAGTTTGTAAAAAGTCAATTTTAGAGGTGGTTTGCGGACTATCGCCCACGGCCACGGCCCCCACTTCAGAAAGATAGGGGGTTTCTTTGCCTACCGAAAACTGAGTTCTTTGACCGGAGCGCACCGGAACAATGGGCTTTGTCACGGTTTGCAAGGTGCCTTGTTCATTGAGCAAGGAGGCTAATAAATTCAGGGTAAAGCGCCCCCCTGCATAGGTCAGCCCGGCAATGGCCCCGCCTGTGACCTGTGCACCGCCTGATAAAGAGGCTCCGAGTTTTGTTGCTTGATAGTTTAACTGCTGAAAATCAAGGCCGCGTTTATTGTCATCACTTAAGGCGACTTCCCAAATATGAATATCAGCCACCACAACGGAGAGATTTTCTGTGACTTCTTTAAGATAGGCGGCAATTTCATCATAAACAAAGCGGTTGGCTCTAAAGGACAACATGGAGTTATTATTATAAATAACCTTCTGCGCGCCCAAATCCGTCATATGGGTTTTAATTTCCGAGGATAAATTACCTTTTGCATCCTTGCTTGCCTGAACGGGTGGCACATAGACATTAAAGCGTCGTGTTTTAGAGACTTTTAACATCTTATGTTTATATTGCCAGAACAGACCTGTGATGGTTGAGGCCGCTTCTAAAATATCAAACAGGGAGCCGGAATAATTCTCAATGGGAAAGCGGTCTTCTTTGATTTCATCGCGACCTTTAGAATTTTCCTCAGTCAAGGCAATGGATCCTTGAACGGCAAAGGGCATCCCTGCTTTTGCCGCAATGGCGCGAAACAAATCAAGCGCAGTGCCATTATGATTAAGGTTACTAATGGTGATATCTGGCAAAGGATCAGAGTCATTATTGACCAGAGGCACAAGACTATTTTCAGGTAGGAAGATTTCAACAACGGGTTCTTCGGCCATGCCCAACATGGATTGTTTTTCTTCAAACGTGGGTTTTTCTGGCGCGTCTGGAAAATCCGCCTTTAGGGGCTCTCGCGTTGAGCAAGCCGCCATAAGGACCATCAAAGATGAAGATAAAAAGAGTTTTCGCCAAACCGGAGCAACCATGTTACGTCCCCTAAATATTTACTGTTCTACCACCGCCGAAATTATCAGGTGGCACACTATAAATAAAACAGGAAAGCGGGACGTTTTGGCTAATATGGATAAGGTAGCAACTACCCTATAGTATAGTAAGTATTTATACGATAGCTATTGGCAATATTGACAAGTTTTGACAGCTAAAGGTACTCTGCCTGTTACTTTAAAACATTTATAAAGTTTGTTTTGTATTTGTTTATTACGACGCTCTGTCATATTTAAAGCTCTTTGAATTTGTTTATTGCTTTTACCAGCTACAATAAGAGCTAAAACTTTCTGCTCTAAACGAGTTAAGCTATTAAAAGGCTCTGCATGTCGTGAAGAGACGATAAAATGACATTCCCCGCCCATGATTAGACCAAGCGCAGATTTCAAAACCATTGTATTATAATCTGTAGAGATTACCCCACTGAGGTCAATTTTTTGCGCCTGTTCAATATCGAGCTCATTGATGTATCTTTTGATCCAAACATAATGACAACTATCCTCTCTATTGCCCACCACGCCCTTCATCTCTTCAAGGCTGAACATGTGATAATCGATCAGAGCCATATCAAATTGTTCTTTACACAAAAGCTGATCAATCACAGCTTGTGCGTTATCGGCCTCAATGATTAAGGCATGGGGATATTGCTCTGCGACTTTAACGCATAAGCCCTGACGAATAATATCCAAAGGATGGGCAATTAAAATTCTCATGCTTCACCTTTGGCGACATAACCGTCCTGATCGCGATGGGCTTCAATGCTTTTTTTCAAGCGATTTCTAAAGCCTTCATGTAATTTGTCGATTTGTTCCTCTGTATCACACATACCTAAAAAGCTGCTGATCACGAGAGATTGATAAACATCAATGATCTCATGGGGCTGATAGCCTTCTTTTTTTACAAGATCATGGATTTCTTGAACCAGAGTAAAGATGTCTTTTTTGATGAATGTTTGTGACGCCATTAGAGCTGCCCCTTTGATAGATTAAGGGACACAGCTTTGAGGGAAAATTCTAGATTTCCTCGTCGTCCCAAAGTTTGCTGGTGATCTCGCGTCGCTCCTTGCCCATGGCTCGGGCATAAAGCGCGGTATTGTTGATATCGGCGTGACCCATGAGGTCTTGTAGCGTGACCAAATCCACGCCCTTTTGAATAGCGCGCACCCCAAAGGCATGGCGCAAGGCTTTGGCCGTGGCCGCTTTGCGCGTCAAGCCTGCCTCCAGCATGATCTTTTTCACCCGACGTAAAGCTGTATTTTTGTGCCAGCTCCATAAGGGAGCTTGTTCTTCTTCTTTTTGGCGTAAACGCAACGAAAAGGCCGCGTCCAACTCTTCCATTACTTGTTTTGGCAGGTCGATACGACGCAAGGGTTTTTTCTTCTGCCTTCTCTTTAAAGTCGGCACCATGACGGCCATGAGATCGAAACGAAAATGGCTTGGCAATATTAATAATGCCTCGCCAAGACGTGTCCCGGTGAAATAGAGAAACTTGATAAAATAACGCGCCTCTACATCCGGCCAATCTTTGAGACAGGCCAGCAGTTTTTTGCATTCTGCTTGTGTGAGGTAGCGGGGCTCCCCATCTTCTTCGTAGAGGCTTTGTTCTTCCATGGGCGCAATATGGCGCAGGAGTGTAAAGCTGACAAGAAAGAAAAGGTCCCCGCGCCGTTTGGGTCGGGAAAAACGCGGGGACAAGGGAGACTTGATTAACCATATGGTGATGAATACTAGTATTCTTCACCACAATCAAGCTTAAATTGGGCCTGAAAGTGAAAAAGAAGAGTTAAAACAGGTAAAATCTCAGTGGATTTTGGTGACGTATACAGGAATGGTGTCATGTGACCCTCTCAGCGACCAAAAAGGCCTGTGTTTGACGATGCTGGAAAATGTCGCCGCGCTCTGGGTGTGTCCCTACATATTTATAATTACCAATAAAGTTTTCTGCGTTATCCAGACCGGATAAGGCACCGGAGGCTAAAGCCTCCTCCATGGCCGCAACCGCCTCTCGAAAGAAAATCTTGTCCTTCATCAAACGCGCCCCTTTTTAAGCAAGCGCATAAAATCAATCAGGTCTGAAACCCACCACCACAAAGCTGATCGGCTCTTACCAAAATTGCTTTGGCGCAAGGTCCGTTGGATTTTTGCGTCATAACTCATTTTGCACCACACCATATTTTTTGTTTGCGCCCACCCTCATACGGAACCGCCAGTTTTTGCGACAACATCACAGCGCCATAATCACGCCCATCCCCCAAAGTGACTTGGGCAACAACCCGTCCTTCATATTTATCTTTTTTGAAGTGGCTTAACTGGACCTGTGAGCCCTCGCGCAACAAGAAACGGGCATAAGAGCTTGCCTGTAAGCCTGCCCTTTTTTCTGCCAAACATTCAAAACCCCATTTGGTTTCTGGGGTGTCAATATGGGCCACGCGCACACTCGTCACCATGGCCTTACCTGCGCCAAGGTCCAGCTTGGCTTTAAAGGTATCGCCATCGATCACATAAAGGACTTTGGCTGGAATGCCTGCAAAAACAGGAAATGACATAAAAAGACTACATACAGCCAGAGCGTAATAGACTGATTTACCGCGTTTTTGCGCCTTTTTTACCTGATTATGGACTCCAGCCTTTTGCATAGCTATGCTAGAGTTTGATAAATTTAGATATGCAGCAAGGCTACTCCTAACCTTAGCCCACGTTCCCAATATAATCTCTTTAGCTGAAAGAACAAAATTTATGGCCCTAATCTCTTGCCCTGAATGCACTAAAGAAGGCGTTTCTTCGACGGCCCCTGCTTGTCCTGGTTGTGGATATGACTTTGCACTAAAACGTGAGCAAGAAAAGAATGCCAATACACGTCTATTATCTCTAATGTTCTTTGCTGCGGGTATTATTATCATTTTGTATCTAGGCATGTCTGGCACCTCCCCTATTGCAGAGGAAATGCTCAATATCATTTTCAGGATTTTTGAGAATATTTTCGATAAGCACTTTTAGTTTAGAAAAATCCGATTGAAGGCATTTACGCCAATATAACGGACCGCTAACGCGCTCTTTCCATGCCCGATTTAAAACATGAGCTTTCAAAGTAAAGCAAACTTTGAACTCCTCATTAAAAAGGGGATCAACGGACCATGAAAAATACGTCTTACGCGCTACGCTGCTCAGTTGATATATTTCTTCTGCCAGCTCGGCAGCTAATGGTACAGGACAATAAAAATACACATAGGGTGGCTGTTGTGAGAAATAATGCCCCTGGCAACTTGCTATCGTTTTAAGACCACGAGCTGAATAATTTAACAGCTTGACCAAGGGTAGAATTTTATCTTCGACGACTGTTTCGTCCAAGATCTGACCCTTAGAGTATTCATTCCAATGTAAATTTAAATGGGTTTCTTCTGTCTTCCATATTGCTGGAAAGAAAAAACGGTAGAGTATTCCCCTCATTGAACGCGCTCCTTTTTAGCCCTGTAAAGCTTACCAAAGACCGATTTATGCAAGTGAAGCTCGCCCTTCTTTTGGCGGGATATCAATTCATTGAGATAAGCACCAGCTATGCGCACATTTGGGCGACAAGCCAGCATTAACCCAATCGCGGCCCCGTAGCGCCCAATGGTTTGATTGGCATTTTTCCACGTATAAGGAGAAACATTGAGGAAGGGCTGGAGATATTCTGCTGCAAGTTTGATGTCATTTACAGATAACTCATCTGCCTTGGCCCCATTGGTAACTCGATCAACAGCTTGACGGAAATCTGAGCAAGACGCCTCGTAAATATGGGCTGGGGTGAGATATTCAGCGCCTGAGAGATGTTCATACTCTCCATAATCAGAGGCAGGACGCCACTCTTTGCCCTTGCTTTCTCGATTTTGCGCGCAAGCCTCTCCTTGGGAGGCATTTACAGGGGCGGTGTGAGCTTTGCTCACATCAAGACCGCCCTCTTGTGAGCCTTTAGGCGAACACTGTTCAATATTATCCCCAGAGCTATGCTCAGGCGGATTACTGTAATATCCTTTAGAGATATCGGATTCTGTATTGGTATCTATGTGACGGAAATCAGTTTCAGGCGTGGCGGAAATATTTTGCGTCAATCCACAGGTTTTCCCAGCCTCAGCTTCTTCCTGTTCACATGTTTTTCCACTGCCTTCACATGCAGCTATAACAGATAATATTTCGTCTTCAAGCTCGCGTAAAACTTCAAGTCGGCCCACAAGGCTCTTTAAACTGTCAGAAGAACGTACAGGACGCACAGCTTTCCATCTTGAAGACCATTCGATGATAAATTCATCTAAATCCTCAAAATTTTCGCAGCAGTCAGCAATGAAATTAGTAATACGTCGTCTAATTGCAGCAATTTCTTGACGACAATGTTTCCAATGAAGAAGATTTTGTTTGTACTCATAATCCTCACGACGAAGCTCATCAACTCTCATCATCAGCGGGACAAGTGAAACACCAAAAGCTTTTACAACATGATTATTTATTTTAATGGGGTAACGACGACCATTTGAGCTATCATAAAAAGCAAGAAAGCCAAGATCGGCTAATTTATTTTCTCGATACCGAATCGCTCTATCAGTTAATTGCAGGTCTTTTGCCTGATTAATGACCGATTGATAGAAAACTGGGCAACCACCAGGCTCCCATTCCGCAACCGGGATTCGTTTCATAATATATTCAATGTGATTGATTAGATCATCTGTCAGGCCGATATCTTTTTTTACGCGGCGTAAAATTTCAATAACTTCCCAACGTTCTTTAATCTGATAATCTGGTAACCCCCTATAATCCTTAACTAAACTTTCCGTTAAACGCCTTTGAGATGTGGTTTTTCGTGTACTCTGCGCACTACGCATAACCTCTGCAACATCAAGAGAGAGTAACCCCTGTTCTACTGCTAAAGTCATTGAGCCACCCTCCTTCTCATGGCAACACCATAAGAGAAAGAAAACATGGTTTTTTGGTCCATGCGAATCGGGTCAAAAGGACTAACTTGAGATAAGTTTAGATCTATTTTCGGTAGAATTATACTGAGGATTACATCACGAAATTTAAAAATTCCGCATATTTTCCTACTTTCTGGGCCATTAAGCATCTTTTGTTCATTTTCCATTGGCCCCAGCCAAAGAAAAAGTACTTATAAACCGCAGAACGCTTGACTTATTGATAGTGTCAAACTACATTTCATAAGCATCTTTTGCTTAAAGAGCTGCCCATGATTTTCGACGTCGGGGCGGCTCTTTTTTTGTTTCTTAACCCAGAAACAAAAGAACTGGGGACTTGCCCCAGTTCTATTTGTGCGCTAGAATCTATATCTAGCAGTTGAATTGGTAGCTGGAGTGTGACTTGAACACACGACCTCGGCATTATGAATGCCGCGCTCTAACCAGCTGAGCTACCCAGCCTTAGAAGCCGTTTGGCTTCGAAGTGCGCGCTTTTTACGGCAGTGGTGCCCAAGTGTCAAGCAACAAAAGACAATGTTTTTGACTTTTTTTTGAAACACCGAAAAACAGTTCACAAAACCCCGATATATCTATCTCTTATAAGATAAAAAGAGTAAGGTCCAAATATCACGAAGGGGCTTGGTTTATGGACTATACACAATTTTATAATCAAATCATTCAGGCTTTGGAATGTAACGAACCAGCCGTTGCCCTACAGATGTGCCAACTGCTTGAACAAAACAATATTAAAACAGGTAATGGCTACTGGTTAAAAGGTCATGCCATGGCAAAACTTGGGCATCCTTCAGAATCCTGCACGGCTTATCGTCAAGCCTGGGCGTTAGGCTGTCGCCAAAATATGTTTGAGTTTAGAGCAAAAGAAAACAGCTTTAGGATCAAAGATACCCCGCATTCTGAAAGTATTCTTCAGGTGATGGAAGAAATGTATCAAGACCAATATGGTCTCTCTCAAATCCCCCTTCCTGAAAAACCGACAATTATTGATGTCGGCGCTCATGTGGGGCTTTTCTCCATCTTGGCCTCTCAACAATACCCGGATGCGCGCATCATCGCCTTTGAACCCCTGGCAGCTACCTATGAAGCCCTAAAACAAAATGTCGAGTTCAATCAACTTTCAAAAGTTGAAATCCATCATATGGGTATTTCCGGCAATGATGATGTTTTGGATTTTTTCTATCACGCCCAAGAAAGCGCTTCCACCAGTGCCTATTTTGCAAGTGATATGCAAGAGCTGACAGATTTCGGCCTAAAGGCGGAAAAGCTCAACGTAACCAGCCTTGACCATGTCTTTGAACAGTTCAAGGTTGAGCATTGCGACCTGTTAAAGCTCGACTGTGAAGGCGCTGAGTTTGATATTCTGCGCCATTCAAAATGCCTTGATAAAGTCTCACGCATTGTTATTGAAGTTCATCGTAGCGAACATTGGGCTTTAAGCTCGAAGCAAGATTTCAAAAAGCACTTGCTTGGGCTTATTGATCTGGAAGAAGACCAAAAACCAGACATCTCTGTCTGTTCTGTCATGACGCAAGCGGTTTAAGCTGCGGTTTCAATCCAGCCACCACCCAACATTCTTTCACCTTCATAAAAGACACAGGCCTGCCCCGGTGCAATACCAGCATAACCGTCTTTAAGGGTCACACGGGCACGCCCGTCTTCAAGGGGATAAACAGTTGCAGGCTGTGGCGGTTGGGCTGAGCGTACCTTTACAACAAGCTCACGGCCCTCATCTGGCAGCTCAGTAAAGCCAATCCAGTTAACCCCATTGATGGTAAGCTCATATTCCATCAAGGCTTCTTTTGGACCAACGATCACCTGTTTGTTTTCTGCATCCAGCTTAATCACATAAAGCGGCTCAGGCCAAGCAATACCAAGGCCACGGCGTTGACCAACCGTATATTTGATAATACCGTCATGTTTGCCCACAACCGTGCCATCCACATGTACGATCTCACCAGCCTCAAGGCTGCCGGGACGGAGTTTTTCCACCACATCGACATATTTACCTTCAGGCACAAAACAAATGTCCTGACTGTCACTTTTTGAAGCCACAGCCAAACCGAATTTCTTGGCAAGCTCGCGGGTTTCATCTTTACACATGCCGCCTAAAGGAAAGCGCACATAATCTGCCTGATCCTGCGTCATGGTAAACATGAAATAACTTTGGTCACGGCGATGATCATCCCCGCGCAGCAAAATCGCGCCTTGGTCTGTCATTTCCCATTGCACATAATGCCCTGTGACAAGCGCATCCCCACCCAGGTCTTTGGCTGTTTCTAACAGGTCGCGAAATTTCACCGTCTCATTACATTTCACACAAGGGATCGGCGTTTCACCATGGACATATGTCTCGGCAAAATACTCCATCACATCGCGTTTAAAAACTTCTTCGTAATCCAGCACATAATGAGGAATACCGATTTGGTCAGCCACACGGCGCGCATCATAAATATCACGCCCGGCACAACAGGTATTGGGGCGGCACACGGCCTCACCATGATCATAAAGCTGTAGGGTTACACCCACCACGTCATAGCCCTCTTCCTTCAACATCGCTGCGGTAACAGAGCTATCCACGCCGCCAGACATGGCAACGATCACACGGGTATCTTCAGGTGCTTTATCAATAAAAAGAGAGTTCATGACTTAAAAACAGCTTCGTAATCACTTCTAGGGTCAAGGGTCAGTAATGTTTTGGATTTAAATTCGCGGCGATAAATAACCAAAACAACAAGTAAGGTCGCACCAACAAAAATCCAAGGATGGATAAACCATGCTAAGGCTGCCATCCCAAAATAATAAGCCCGCATCCCCCGGTTAAAGGTCTGCACCGCCAAGGCATTTACCCGAGCAGCACGTTCTGCAATCGCAAGGGCTTCTGGCGTTTCTGCACGATCAGGGGCGGGAAAAGCGCCCATCACAATCAGCATATAATTAAACTGGCGCAACGCCCAAGCAAACTTGAAAAAGGCATAGATAAAAACCAAAGCCAACGTTAAAAGCTTGATTTCCCACATCACCTTGGATGCTTTCGCCACATAGGTAAGCTCAGCTGTGAGATCACGGATTTGTTCCAACCCGCCAAACATCGCTACCGTACCCCCGATAATGAAAATCGCGGTTGAGGCAAAAAGCGAGATTGAGCGGATCAAGGTTGAGAGCAATGCGGCATCAGCCACACGGACTTCACGATGTAAAGATTCGCGCATCCATTGCAGGCGATATTCATACATCACGCTCATCAGGCTTGTACGTTTTTGATTAAAGCTATCGGCCCAAGCCGTGTAGCCCATCCACGCTGCGATAAACCAGAAAAGAGAGATGAAATCCCAAAGGGTCACGCCATGCATAAATTCAATATTCATAACACACCCTAAACCTTGTCATATTGGGATAAACCCAATAGCTGGAGCGTTTTAATCGCGTTCATCAAGCCATGCCATCTGGATGGCTTCAAGCACTTTTTCGTTGCTTTTTTCCGGGTCGTCATCGAAATCGTCCAATGCCTGCACCCATTTCCACAAATCCGTAAAACGGACATGCATAATATCTACATCAGGGTGAGCATCCTCAAGTTCAATGGCGATATCGTGAATATCTGTCCAGCGTAGTCCCATTAGATGCTCTCCTTTTGATGTATGGTCTTAGCCGATGTTACGTGTCTCAGCAGGAACATGAACTTTGATACCGTCAAGGTCATCGCTCATGATGATCTGACAGCCCAAGCGTGAGGTTTCTTGCAAACCAAACGCGAGGTCGAGCATGTCTTCTTCTTCTTCTGTTGGTTCTTCCAACTCGTCAAACCACTCGTCATCAACAACGATATGGCAAGTTGAACATGCCAAAGAGCCTTCGCAAGCCCCTTCTAGGTCGATTTCATTTTTGTGGGCAACTTCCAAAATGGACAGGCCATTTGCCGCTTCTACTTCTTTTTCAGAACCATCAGGGTTTACGAAAATAATTTTAGGCATAAAAAGAACTCCTCTTTAACATAAACTTTTTATTCAGTTTTGATTTATTCCAAACAATAAATCAAGTTTCAATAGCATTTTCCAGTTTCTCGACATTGATACCTGTCAATGCTTCTTCAATTCCTTTGTCCATACGGCGTTGGGCAAATATCTGGGTTTCACGATCCAGTTCTTCCACCATGGCATTAATGGCATGGCGGTCCTCACCAGAAATGGTTTCATCCAGTTTGTTCAACTCCACATCAATATGGGCGCGCTCATCTTCATTAAGCAGCTTGCCATCAATATGAAGGGCGGAATAGACCGCTTCCATCACACGTTTGGCTTCAACGCGAGCCTCTGTCAGAAGGCGGATTTCCATATCATCCTTGGCATGGACCATACTGTCGCGCAGCATGGTTGCCATTTCTTCATCAGATAACCCATAAGATGGCTTCACCGCAACTTCTTGGGACACGCCTGTTGTGACTTCTTCTGCGCCAACAGTCAACAGCCCATCTGCATCCACACTAAAGGTCACACGAATGCGTGCTGCCCCTGCTGTCATGGAGGGAATACCTTTTAAGATAAAACGTGCAAGGGAGCGGTTTTGATCAACCATCTCACGCTCACCTTGAAGCACATGGATCGCCATGGCACTTTGACCATCTTGATAGGTGGTAAATTCCTGCGCCTTGGCAACGGGGATCGGCGTATTGCGCGGGATAACTTTTTCAACAATGCCGCCCATGGTTTCAATACCAAGGCTCAAGGGGGTCACATCTAACAACAGATTGTCAGAACCAACAGTTAACGCTTCGGCCTGAAGGGCTGCACCAACAGAGACAACCTCATCCGGGTTGATATCTGAAAGCGGGTCTTGTTCAAAAAACTCACCCACACGCTGGCGCACCAACGGCACACGGGTTGAGCCCCCCACCAGTACAACGCCTTTTACTTCATCAGGGAATGTGTCGGCATCTTCTAAAACATTGTGGCAAATATCGATTGTGCGCTCAACAAGGGGCGCTGCTAATTCTTCAAACTTTTCACGGGTGATGGTGTGGTTTGAGGTTTTGCCGTTAAATTCCAGCATAAAATCACCGCTGTCATTTTCCGTCAGGCATTCTTTTGCCATACGTCCCGTCACCAGCGCGACCTTCACATCATCGGTGGTGAGGGTTTCATCCCCGAAAGTTTCGCGGCGTTGTTCAAGGAAATATTCCAAAATGGCATGATCAAAATCATCTCCACCAAGGGCAGCATCACCGCCTGTGGATTTAACCTGAAAAACACCTTTTTCCATGCGTAGTAGTGAAATATCAAATGTGCCGCCACCAAGGTCATAAACCGCATAAAGGCCCTCTGCTTGGCGGTCCAAACCATAAGCTAGCGCAGCGGCTGTTGGCTCATTTACCAAACGCAGTACTTCAAGACCAGCAAGCTTGGCGGCATCTTTTGTGGCTGTGCGCGCCGCATCATCAAAATAAGCTGGGACCGTAATAACAGCCTTTTCAACCTTTTGCTTGAGCTGGTCTTCAGAACGTTCTTTTAGAGCGCGCAAAATATCGGCTGAAATTTCAACAGGGGTGAGTTCTTTACCCGCCACCTTCAAGCGCACCATGCCTTCGCCTTCAATCACTTCAAAAGGAAGGGTGCCTGAAATAGACTTCACATCAGCAAGGCCACGTCCCATCAAACGTTTGACCGAAGAAATCACCGTTTCAGGGCGCATCAGAAGCAATTGCTTGGCAAGCTGTCCAACAATGGCAGAACCATCAGGGGCATAAGCCACAACCGATGGCACAAGGGCTGTACCGCTTTCATCACGTAAAACTTCCGGTGCCTCTTCTTTAGAAACAGCCACAACAGAGTTGGTCGTCCCCAAATCAATCCCGACAGCCAAGGCATCATCCCCATCATGAGGAGCAGGTGTTTCACCGGGTTCGTGAATTTGAAGCAGAACGTTTTCAATCATTATTTCATTACCAGACGCGCTTTATGGTGGCGCGTTTCTTCAAGAAGTTTTGTAAGGTATTTAAGGCGCAAAGCAAGCTTGCGGGCCTCATCGAGATTAGTGGCTTCAAAGGCAGCGGCGATTAGTTTCACACAATCGCGCACATCACGGCGTGCTTTATCAGAAAGCTTGTTTACAATCGCAACATCCTCAGCTTCCATCAAAGCTTCGCGTGTTTCCATGGCTTCCATCAACAAGATCGGATCATTGACCGTATGATCATGGCTGATCCCATCCACACCGCTGACTTGCAACAAGTAATCAGCACGCAACAATGGGTCTTTCAATGTCTCAAAGGCTTCATTCAGGCTCACGGCCTGTTGTTGAGATAATGATTTTTCCTGCGCCGTCTTATTGGCAAAACGATCGGGATGAAGATGGCGTTGTAGCTCAAAATAGGTCAGTTCCAGCGCATCCACATCAATGGCATAATCCTTATGCAAGCCAAGGCGAGCAAAATGATCAATATGCCCAGGAGGCTGCACCGCATGACAAGTTTCACAAAACAGATCACTTTCCCCTGCCGGACCTTTACAGGACCAACAAGGGTGTAAGCCGCTTTGATCATTGCGCAATGTTTTATTGAGTGTCGAAGTATCCATAAGCCCAAACTGTCATCCCGCAACTGATGCGCGGGATCTTTATCCCAAAAGCTTCTCTAGCAATCTAGAGAATGACATTTCCTCATTTATACGTGGAAAGATTCACCACAACCGCAACGACCTTTTTCGTTAGGGTTGCTAAAGACAAAGCCAGATGCCATCTGTTCTTCAACAAAGTCCATCTCCGTGCCAAAGATAAACATGGTCGCTTTTGGGTCGATCATGATTTTTACATCTTCAGCAGGGTCAAAGACTTCATCAAACTCACTGATTTCATCTGCAAATTCCAGCGTATAAGACAAGCCGGAACAGCCTTTTGTGCGCACACCAATGCGAATACCCACACTTGGCTTACCACGGCTATCTAAAAGATCGCGGATACGCGCAAGGGCGTTTTCAGTCACACTGATCGGGGCTGGACGTTCATTCATTCTAACGTCACTCCTTAGTCATCATTCTTGGCTTTATAATCATCAATCGCTGCTTTGATAGCATCTTCTGCCAAAACAGAGCAATGGATCTTCACAGGTGGCAAGGCCAACTCTTCAGCGATATCGGTATTTTTGATATCTGCTGCTTCATCAAGGGTTTTGCCTTTTACCCACTCCGTTACAAGTGAGCTTGAAGCAATGGCAGAACCACAGCCAAATGTTTTAAACTTGGCATCTTCGATTACACCGTCATTGCCGACTTTGATCTGCAAACGCATCACATCGCCACAAGCAGGTGCACCAACAAGGCCCGTGCCGACTTCAGTGGTTTCATTATCCATTGAGCCAACGTTGCGCGGGTTTTCGTAATGGTCGATTACTTTTTCGCTATAAGACATTTTGTTCTCCTTTAAACCGCTTCAAAGGCGGTAGTCTTAACTAATCTTAGTGTTCTGCCCACTGGATGGACTTAATATCGATACCTTGCTGAGCCATTTCAAAAAGCGGGCTCATTTCACGCAGGCGTTTGACTTCTTTGATGATGCGGTCTGTTGCAAAATCAACTTCTTCCTTTGTCGAAAAACGACCGATACCTAAACGCAGTGAGGTATGGGCAAGTTCTTCTTCAACACCAAGGGCACGCAACACATAAGAGGGTTCCAGTGACGCTGATGTACAGGCAGAACCGGAAGAAACAGCCAAATCCTTAATCCCCATCATGAGGCCTTCACCCTCAACAAAGGCGAAAGACACATTGAGGTTACCCGGAATACGTTCTTCCAAGGACCCATTAAGATAGACTTCAGGCAGTTCTTCTTGAAAACGGTTCCACATATGCATTTGCAATTCATGCAGACGCTCATTTTCCGCTTTCATTTCTTCTTTGGCGATCTTACAGGCTTCCCCCAGACCAACACAAAGTGCCGGTGCCAATGTGCCAGAGCGCATACCACGTTCCTGACCGCCACCATTGATCTGTGCAATGATACGCACACGTGGACGACGACGCACATAAAGTGCACCAATCCCCATGGGACCATAAATTTTATGACCAGAGATCGACATCAAATCGATGTTCATCTCATCAACGTCCAAATCGATCTTGCCCACAGCCTGCGCACAATCTGTGTGGAAGAATGTTTTGTTGGCACGACACATGGCACCAATTTCTTTTAACGGCTGGATCACACCAATTTCGTTATTCACCGCCATGATAGAAACCAGCAATGTGTTTTGCGTCATAGCTGCTTTGAGCTCATCCAGATTAATCAGGCCATTTTCCTGAACAGGCAGGTAAGTGACTTCAAAACCTTCTTGTTCCATATGACGACATGTATCAAGGATACATTTATGTTCTGTCACACAAGTGATGATGTGATTGCGTTTTTTCTTGTAAAACTCCCCTACCCCTTTTAAGGCAAGGTTGTTTGATTCTGTCGCACCAGAGGTAAAGACGATTTCTTTCGGGTTGGCATTGATAATGTCAGCAACCTGCTTGCGCCCTTGTTCAACCCCTTCTTCAGCATCCCAGCCATAGGCATGGTTGCGCGAATGGGGGTTACCGAATTTCTGAGTAAAAAACGGCATCATCGCTTCAACGACACGGGGGTCGGTCGGTGTGGTGGCTTGGTAATCCAAGTATACCGGATGGTCCTGTGTATTCACGCCCATGTGGGCACTCCTTTTCTTCTTCTTATTCAGTTCAATTTTTTCAATTCAGGCAGCATTGCTTCTACCTGTTTTTCGGCTTTGCACACGCTCTATTAATTTTGTATAGGCCTGTACGAAAAACTCAATATCTTCTTTGGTACTATTCCATCCAAGTGACACCCGAATGGCACAGCCTGCTAATTCATCCTCAACCTTCATCGCCTTTAAGACGTGGGAGCTTTTCACCTTACCCGATGAACAGGCAGAACCCGCACTCACCATCACGCCTGCCAGATCCAGCGCCATGACTTGGCGCTCACTTGGCATCCCGGCAAATGCAAAATAACTTGTGTTGGGCAAACGTTTTGCACCATCGCCAAAAACTGTTGCGCCCAAGGCTTTAATTTGCAGTTCAAGGTCATCTCGCAAGGCCTTGATTGCCAAATAATCCGTTTTTTCTTCTACAGCTGCGCCAAAACCAACGATGCCAGAGAGATTTTCCGTCCCGCCACGAAGCGAGCGTTCCTGACCGCCCCCTTTAAACATGGCCTCAAGATCAACACCTTGACGTTTAACAAGCGCACCAACACCTTGGGGTCCACCAATTTTATGGGCAGACAGGCTGATCATATCCAGCCCCAAGGCCTGCATATCAAAGTCACACTTGCCAACCATCTGAACCGCATCTGAATGAACCAGCGCCCCATGGGCATGGCAAATCTCAACAATTTCTTCCAAAGGCTGGATCACACCTGTTTCATTGTTGGCTGCAACCACACTTACCAATGTTGTGCGCTCATCACCTTTTAAGCGATCCTCTAATGCTTTAAGATCAACAATCCCGTTTTCATCAACGCTCAAGACGTCAACATCATCGCGTGCATTCATCACCGCGACATGTTCAACGGCTGATACAAGCACACGTTCCACATCTACACCGTTTAGGGCCAGCGCGTCGGCCTCTGTGCCGCCACTGGTAAAGATCACCCAATCACTTGGTACATTTACGAGCCTTGCGACCTTTTCACGGGCTTCTTCAAGCAGTTTGCGCGCCCCACGACCAGAGCCATGAACAGATGAAGGATTACCCACATGATTTAATGCAGCACTCATGGCGCTGATCACCGAGCCATAGGCTGGTGCAGTTGCATTATAATCCATGTAGACAATTTTATTCATCACACTCACTTAACTTCTTATTGTGCCGCAGCGACTTTTTCGCGGGTTTCCACATCAAAAAGGGAACTTGTCCCTAAAAGACGTTTCTGAACGATATCTTCTAAAGAGACAGAGCTTAGATAGAGGTAAATCTGATTACCAAGCTCGGTCCATAAATCATGGGTCAAACAACGGCTTTTGTTTTCACGACAGCCATTTGGGTTACCCGGTGTGCAGCGCGTAGCCGTAATTGGTTCATCCACCGACATAATAATGTCAGAGATACGCACATCTGAACAGTCGCGCGCCAAGAGGTATCCACCACCTGGTCCGCGCACAGATTTAACCAGATCACCTTTGCGTAACTTGCCAAACAATTGCTCAAGATACGACAGGGAGATTTCCTGACGATCGGCAATATCGGCTAAAGAAACCGGTGCGCCCTTGCTGTTACAGGCCAGATCGACCATCGCCATCACGGCGTAACGTCCTTTTGTACTTAACTTCACGTTTTAGCTCCCAATTAGCGACCACCAGAGACAACATCGAGCTTTTGTTCGCTCTCAACATTATCTTGTGGTGTTTCGCCTTCAAGTTCTTGAACACGATTCTTTAAAGCATTGATTTCATCACGAAGTCCCTCAATGGTGCGAACCACCGGGTCTTTCATGCCATCTGGCGTACCATAGGCACAAAACTCGCTATCTTGTTTTTTGCTGCGTCCCATCACCATCTTGGCAGGTATCCCAACCATGGTGACCCCGGGGGGCACATCTTCCAAGACAACCGCATTTGCACCAATGCGCGCGCCTGCCCCAATTACATGGGGGCCAAGCACTTGCGCACCAGAACCAACAATTACCCCATCTTCAAGCGTGGGGTGGCGTTTACCTTCTTCAAGTGAGGTCCCGCCCAATGTGACGCCTTGATAAAGCGTTACATCATCGCCAACTTCTGCCGTCTCACCAATCACAACCCCTGTGCCATGATCAATAAAAAAACGACGACCAACCGTCGCGCCGGGATGAATTTCTACACCTGAAACAATTTTTGCAAAATGGGACAGAAAGCGCCCCATTAAGCGCCAATCACGCACCCATAATGCATGAGCAACACGGTAAAACATCAACGCATGAAGCCCCGGATAACATAGAATCACCTCAAGGCGAGACTTTGCTGCGGGATCACGTTTGATAAATGAATCGATATCTTCTTTGAATCTTTTGAACACAATAGGCCACGTTTTACTAGTATCTTAATCATTTTTGCGCTATGAGATCAGCATTGATTCGGCAACAAATAGTGCTTTTCTCATAGTCATTTGATTAGGAATATAGAATGTCCGACTAAACTAGTCAAGTTTATCTCGGTGCATTTTCTCATTTTTCTAAAGAATAACCACTCACGTTAGTCGGATTTACGATTTTTTGTTTTTATTACCGATAGGATTCGTCTGAGAAAGATGCCTGAAGTCATTTTCAATGGACCCGAAGGTCGCCTCGAAGGGCGCTACCATCACAGCAACGATCCAAATGCACCCGTTGCGCTTTTGCTCCACCCTCATCCTGAACAGGGCGGCACCATGAACAACCGTGTGACATACACATTGTTCAAAACCTTTAAAGAGCGCGGTTTTTCTGTTTTGCGCTTTAACTTCCGCGGTGTTGGACGTTCCCAAGGTATCTTTGATAGCGGCATTGGTGAGCTTTCCGATGCTGCCGCAGCACTTGATTGGATGCAGACCCATAACCCCAACGCCCGTATCTGTTGGGTTGGTGGTTTCTCCTTTGGCGCATGGATTGGCATGCAGCTGATGATGCGTCGCCCAGAGATCAATGGCTTTATCTCTATCGCTCCACCGGCAAACCTTTATGACTTCTCCTTCCTTGCGCCTTGCCCGGCGTCTGGTCTGGTGATCCATGGGGATGCAGATGATGTGGTACCTGAAGAGTCTGTTGCCAAATTGGTGACAAAACTTGATAGCCAGAAAAACATCTCCATTGACTATCAGCGCATCACTGAAGCAACGCACTACTTCAATAATGAAGAAGAAGCTGATCAGATCAAACAAATGTCAGGCGACTATCTTGATCGCCGCATTGTTGAGCTTGCTGCTGAATAAGTTTTGCTGTCATTATGCATTTTAAAAGGTCCGCATCGTCGGGCCTTTTTTAATGACCATCTCAATATAACTAATCAAATTAGATAAACAATCTAATTAACTACATTTGAAGTTTTTCAATCTCTAGCGCTTGAACTGTGCAGAACGCCGCCTGTCATGGGCTCTTTCACCCCTGTTGTACCGGAAAATGTAATTGGCAAGCCCTTTACACTACGTGCTGCGAGATACGCAAAGGCTTGAGCCTCAATCGCATCACCATTCCAGCCCACATGCTCAGCACTCATGATCTGACCATAGAGATAAGCATTAAAGGCGCTCATCATGGAACGGTTCAGCCGCCCTCCCCCACAGACAATCCAGTTTTCTGCTAAATAGGGAAACGCATCTTGTGCTTTCATGACAGAGGCCACCGTAAAGGCGGTCAATGTGGCAGCACCATCTTCCACAGACAAATCGTCGATCAGCTCAAAAGCGATCTTTTTAAACTCGTCACGATCAAGGCTTTTAGGTGCCGGTTTTGAAAAATAGGGATGGGTCATAAATGTGTTGACCGCATCATCATGGATATCGCCTGAGGCTGCAATCGCCCCCTTTTCATCAAAGGCTTTGCCTGTATGTTGTTTAACCCAATCATCCACAAGCGCATTGGCTGGCCCCGTATCAAAGGCGAGCAACTCCCCATCAGGGCCAATCCACGTCACATTCCCCACGCCACCTAAATTCAAAATCGCAAGCGGGCGAGAGATATCCTTAGTAATAGCCTCATGAAAAACCGGAACGAGTGGTGCGCCCTGCCCACCTGCAAGCACATCCGCTGTGCGCAGATCATTTACCACATCAATGCCTACCGCGCGCGCCATCTCAGCCCCATTGCCAAGCTGGATGGTCAGTTTGTTTTCAGGCTCGTGAAAAACCGTTTGCCCGTGAAAACCGATCAGATCAATCTCTTGCCTTGAATAGCCTTCCGTTTGTAAAAAACGCTCTACCGCCTGAATATGGCGATGGGTGATCTGTTCTTCTAAATCACCAAAGCCGTCTTTTTTACCAAAGGAGCTTTGCACCAATGTGCGAAACTCTTCATCATAAGGGTAGGATTGAAAACCAAGACATTCATCAACGCTTTCCCCATCCGAGCGGATCAAGGCCACATCAATACCGTCTAGGGACGTACCACTCATAAGACCGATGACAAGTTTCACAGCTCTCTATCCTTCTTAACTAAACAACGCATCGCGCAAGCCATCAATTATATATTGTGAGGCCAAGGCAGCCAATAAGACACCTAAAATGCGCGAAAAGATACTTGAAACCGTCTGCCCTAAAACTTTCTCAAGCTTATCAGAAATCATAAACAGAAACAGGCTCACCAAAAGCACAGCCCCCGTAACAGCCAAGATCATCATCTGACCTTCACTGTTGCTATCTTGGGCTTCCATTAACAACATGATGGAGGTAATAGAGCCCGGCCCTGCCAAAAACGGGATAGCCAGCGGAAAGACGGAAATATCTTCCATCTCATCATCGGCTTTTATCTCTTCAGCCTTTTCACTGCGCCGTGTTGTGCGCTTACCAAAGACCATTTCAAGCCCGGTTAAAAACAACATGGCCCCGCCTGCAATGCGAAAAGACGACATCTCGATCCCTAAAAGCCCCAGAAACTCATGACCGATAAGGGCAAAAAACAGTAAGATGCAGGCCCCAAAGAACACAGCGCGCAGTGCCATTTTACGACGATACGCCACAGTTGCCCCAGCGCTAAGACCAATAAACATGGGCGTCAGGCCAATGGGGTCAATAATCACAAACATGGTGACAAAAGCTTGCAGGATAATATCTGTCATGCCTTATCCATTTTTATCTAGAGCATCATTGCTATTTCATGCTAAGTAGGCCCGCCTTTCATTAAAGTAAAGATTTTTCAGGAAAAGCGGTACAATGACCAATTACAAATCCGATTTTATGCGCATTCTGTCTGAGCGTGGTTTTATCAACCAGTGCACAGACCTTGAAGCCTTGGACGAAAAAGCATCAAAAGAAGTCATTACCGCTTATATCGGCTTTGATTGTACCGCAACCAGCCTGCATATTGGGAGCCTTCTGCCCATTATGTTGCTGCGTTGGTTGCAAAAAACCGGGCATAAGCCTGTCGTCTTGATGGGCGGGGGCACAACAAAGGTTGGCGACCCTTCCGGTAAAGATGCCACACGTCCGGTCATGACTGATGAGTTCATCGCAACAAACATGGCAGGTATCAAAACCGTTTTTGATAAATACCTTGATTTTGGTGAAGGTGCGAGTGAAGCCATGATGGTCAATAACAATGACTGGCTGGCTGATCTTTCCTACCTTGAATTCTTGCGTGATTTTGGTCGCCACTTCACCATCAACCGTATGATGACCTTTGATAGCGTCAAGCTGCGCTTGGACCGTGAACAACCGCTCACACTGCTTGAATTCAACTACATGATTTTACAAGCTTATGATTTTTATGAGCTGAACAAACGCCATGGGCTGACCCTGCAAATGGGCGGCTCTGACCAATGGGGCAACATCATCAATGGTGTTGAGCTGACACGCCGTGCAGGGGGTAATGAAGTCTTTGGCCTGACCGTTCCACTTTTGACCACATCTGATGGCAAGAAAATGGGCAAAACGGCCAATGGTGCAGTTTGGCTGAATGATGATATGCTTTCTGCCTATGACTTCTGGCAGTACTGGCGCAATACATCTGATGCGGATGTGGGTCGTTTCCTTAAGCTCTTTACCGAGTTGCCAATGGATGAGATTGCCAAGCTCGAAGCACTTGAAGGCCAAGAACTTAATGAAGCCAAGAAAATCCTTGCCCATGAAGTCACAAAACTGTGCCGTGGCGAGCAAGCTGCCCTTGATGCCGCAGAAACTGCCAAAAAGACATTTGAGCAAGGCCAGTTGGGTAAAGACCTGCCAACTTTTGATATTGAGCTTGGTGAGGGCATTCCCGCATTTGACGCCATGCGCCGTGTGGAGCTGGCAAAATCTGGTGGTGAAGCACGCCGCGCCATTAAGGGCGGTGGTGCACGCTTAAACGATAAAGCCATTGGGGATGAAAACCAGCTGATTACAGCTGGGGATGCCAATGAAGATGGTTTAATCAAACTGTCATTTGGTAAAAAACGCCACGCGCTTATCAAGCCTGTTTAATAACCCAAGGTCATGCTGGAGCCGATCCAGCATCCAGCCTGTTAAACTTTTACAATTATTGTGCAGCTACGGGGGCGGTCTTTGAATGATCGCCCAACTGGAACAGACGTCTTAAGAAACCCGGTGCCAAGGCACTCACGGGGTTTACACTAACCTTGGCATCATCAAGGTCGCCCGTTACATCATACGTCCAGGCAAACAGGCCACCGCCCTTTTCCCCGGCAGAAAACAAATTCCCGATCAAGGGAACATTACCCAGTAATGAGTTCAACCCGTAGGCAGGAACAATCGTACCCGTCATATCAGCAACGTTTGCATGGGTATAGAGCTTGCCTTCCCATGTCAGCCCAATAGAGATCCCATTGGTGCGCCCGTCTTTAAACTCAATCACACCACGGTCATATTTAAATGGTGATGTAAGGGAGGTAAAACCAATCCCGTCGCCTTCAAGGCTATCAAGCACCCCTGTGAGCGCCACAAGGCTCAAAAGCTTTGCCAGTGCAGGCACCTCAACAATGCGGTAATCCTTCACACGGATTGTCCCAACAAGGGGGCGACTTTCCACATCATCATTTAACACGCCGTCAATCACAAGGTCACCGCCTTGCATATCATCAAACAAGTCAAGCGCACGCAGCAAAGCCCCGGCATCTTTGGTTTGCATTCTTAGGCGTCGATTGTCATTTTCAGGAGAAAGGGCAATCTTAAACTCTTCACCGCCACCCACGACACCCGTGAGCAAGGCCTTCGTCCAAATCTTCCCATCAGAACTAACCGCGCCGACCACAGTATTAAGGGCCTCTTTCTCATCCAGCCAGATATGATCAAAGCGGCCTGAGAACGTACCCGGCATATTGGTATCTTTATTTTCAGGGCTCGCTGTTTTATCTGTATTGCGCATGGATGCAAGGGCTTGCGTTAAATCAAGGCTTTCTCCTTGAACATCCAACTCCCACCCTGTCATGGGGGAGTTTAAGACCGTACCGCCATTGATCTTAGTGCGCCCGGCTTCAAAGCGTGAAATGCGCATGGTTTGAATTTGCTGGCCTTCCGCATCCAGTGCGATGGAGCCTGAAGCTTTCAAATCCCCACTGGAAATAGAGAAATACGGCACACCAATAAGGCGCTCTGCATTGAAATTGACCTTTGCATAAGCTTGGCCTGCGCCTTTGGCCTCTTTCTTCCATTGAATGATTGGAATATTAATCTCAGCACCCTCAAGGTTGGCAAAGCTTTCCAAAATACCAACGCCCTGCCAGTTTTCTGTGATCGTTGCATCCACACGGATGGGTCCGGACATGATCTGGTTATTAAAGGGGGGGAAATTTAGACGTAATTCTTTAACCCGTTGCTTATCGTTCACAATACCATCAAGCAGGAAGCGACGTTTAAAAAGCGTGTTGCGGGCAAAATTTTCACGCCATTTCAAATCAGCCGGGATTGTGCCTAGAACAATCTTACCTTCAACTTCCATGCCTTTTTTATCGACAACGAGATCAATCTCACCTTTGCTCAGGTCTTCATCAAAAATAACATCGGTGATGGAGATATTTTTTCCACGCGCTTTTGCAGAAACATCGACCCCGTCCCAGTCCAAATCATCCAATAACAAGAAGGACATTTTTAAATCGGTCACCGTATGCCCAGATGTTTTCTTTGGATCAATCCCCAGCGCCTTTGCAAAACCCAATGGTTTTTTATCAATAAAGGTCAAGCTATCGCGCAGCGGCCCTTCAAGGGTCATATCAAGATTGAGACGTTGGTCATATTCATCAAGACCGATGATATCAATTTGCGCTTTCTTGATTTTAATGGTGTCAACACCGCCGCCTGTCACAGTGATTTTAAATTCTTTTTCGTTAAACTTGGCCCAACCACGTGCATTTTTTGCTACGGGCAGCGGGTTGAGATAATCAACACTCACCCCATCCATTTCCATATCACCATGAACGTGATGAAGCTCAACTGTGCCATCTTCATGGGCTGAAACAGATAGATTAATACCCGCGCGGTGAACCACACCGTCATATATTTTATTGACGACCCAATCGCGCGCATCATCATTTAAGCCCTTGGGCCAATAACGATGAAGCTTTGTGGGAAGTACATTGAGCAATTCACCAATGATATCGACTTTGCGACTTGGTCCCTTAAGCAAGCCGGCGACATTGCCCTTAATGGTCCCGGTTGGACCTTCGCCTAAATCAAAAGCCAATTCATCAAGCTTAAAGATATCCGTATCGGTTTCATAATCCCCTGTGAAACGGATCATTTCCATGGGCATGAAATCTTCAACCGGTTTTGGCGTTTTGATCATTGAGCCTTTGGTCAGCGCAATGAGTGCCTCTTCAATACGTAGTTTGGAATTAAAATCCTCATAACCTGCGCGCAAAGACAGCGTATCAATATTAAGCACCTGCTTCACTGGTTCAGGAAGCTGGATTTGGCCTTGCGTTGTTTTTAAATCAGCAAAGAAGGAACGGATATTTCCTTCTTTATCAATGGCAAGGTTGGTTTTACCCTCAAGGGAGAACTGCAAAGGTTTTAACGGTGCAAGCTCAGGCCAAAGACCGGAAAGGTCGCCTAAGTGAAGGGAATGGATAAAGGCTTGAGTATCCAGTATCTCAGTCGTCAAATTATAAGAGGCATCCACGTCAATTTTTGCAGGTTTACCACTTAAGAAAACTTCCAAGCCTGTTTCAAAAACAATGGTTTCGCCAATCCGTTCTGCCGCAAATGTTGTATTTGGGGCCTTAAAGGTCGTTTCGCTTTTCTTATCTTGATATTCCAGATGCGCTTTACTGATGGAAATCTTTTTGAGGTAACTTAACGGGCGTGACGGGTCTGGCGCTTTGGAAATAAGATTATCCAGATTAAAGGCACGATCTGCGCGCACCGTCATGCCGTCACCCATCTCAAAAGCGAACGAGCCATCGCCATGGCGCAACAGGTTAATCTGCGGCTCAATCAACTCAATACTGCTGGGCGCAACCGTGCCTTCAAACAAGGCGCCCCCACTCAAAGAGAGCGATGCTTGCGGGATTGAGGCAATACGGCGACCATCGCGGGCAAATACCGTTGTCCCGATAATGCGGATATCAAGGGTACGTTCCCAGCCCTCCCAGCTTAAGATCGTATCTTTAATACGAACCCTCATGCCGCGGGTATTATTAGAAACGGCCTCCACGATATAAGGGGTCAGTTGTGGAATTGAAATAGGGCCTTGTGACAGCTTCCAAGCAAAGACAAGCGCCAACAGCGCAATGCCCGCAAGGACTGCGCTAACTATCTGGAGTGTATGTTTTAATGTCTTCCAGACCACCGGGATTATTCCAACTCTTCTTTCACTCTTGACCCATCAATTCAGTTGGCGCACTGTTACAAAAAACAAAAAGCGCACAGCTGGGGATATTTAGTATGACATCACTTTGGTACCAAACCGTTAACGCGCCGCTTCCAAAAGCGTCTGATCAGGAAAAATCTGATGTGGGATTTGAGCACTGGCAGGAGGCCACGCAGCGCATTGATGACATTGATGAGCAGTTAAATGCAACATCTCTTATTGAAGATGAAAATGCAAAAGCAATTTTAACCTCTCTTCTTGGCAATAGTCCTTTCCTAACCCATTGTGTTTTAAGCGATATTCCCTTTACTTGCCGCCTTTTGCGCAATGGTCCACAGGCCACTTTTGATGACCTCATTTCTGAGTTGGATAGCTTCTGGCAGACCCAACCCGCACGCGATGATATGGCCAGACAGTTGCGAATCACCAAACGTTGCGCAGCCCTTACCATCGCTTTAGCTGATATATGTCAGCAATGGGATGTTTTTCAAGTCAC
Organism: Candidatus Terasakiella magnetica; assembly: GCF_900093605.1. Classification (NCBI taxonomy): domain Bacteria; kingdom Pseudomonadati; phylum Pseudomonadota; class Alphaproteobacteria; order Rhodospirillales; family Terasakiellaceae; genus Terasakiella; species Terasakiella magnetica. The sequence continues at coordinate 124,967 of NZ_FLYE01000047.1, read as the reverse complement.
TGAAAGTTTAACGACTCTGGCAGAAAAATCTCTGGATTATGCCTTGGGCACCTTATTGCGCGAAGGCCACAGACGTGGATATTTCAAACTGCCTGACCCTGAAAACAATCCGCAAAAAGGCTCCGGCTTTATCGTGTTAGGCATGGGCAAGCTTGGCGGGCGTGAGCTCAACTATTCCAGTGATGTAGATATCATCGTGCTGTTTGACACAGAAGTCATTGAAACCGATGATCCATGGGACCTGCAAGGCAATATGGTGCGCATCACCAAACAGCTTGTGCAGATGATGGATGATCGCACGGCTGATGGATATGTCTTTAGAACAGACCTGCGCCTGCGACCTGACCCGGGCTCCACCCCGCTTGCCATTTCAGTCCTTGCGGCTGAAACCTATTATGAAAGCATTGGGCAAAACTGGGAACGTGCTGCCATGATCAAGGCGCGCCCTGTTGCGGGTGATATCAAGGCGGGCTATGCCTTTCTTGATATTTTGCGCCCTTATATGTGGCGCAAATATATGGATTTTGCCGCCATTCAGGATATTCACGCCATTAAACGCCAGATCAATGCCCATAAAGGCGGTCACAGCATTGCTTTAAAAGGCCATAATGTAAAACTCGGTCATGGCGGCATTCGTGAAATCGAATTTTATGCCCAGACCCAACAGCTCATTTGGGGTGGACGTAATCCTGATGTGCGCATAGCCCCCACATGCAAGGCCCTTCAAGCCTTGGTTGATGCTGAACAGGTGGAACAAAAAATCTGTGATGAGTTGATTGAAAGTTACCAATATCTGCGCACGGTCGAACATCGCATCCAAATGACCAACGATGAGCAGACCCATTCCATCCCTGAAGATGAAGCCGCCATTGAACGACTTGCTATTTTCATGGGCTATAAAGACAGCAAAGCCTTCGAAACAGAATTTATTGCCCATCTTGAACGGGTTGAAAATTATTATGCCCAACTGTTTGAAGAAACCGTTGATCGTAATAATCATGCTGATGAAACGGGAAATCTTGTTTTCACAGGTGGGGATACAGACCCTAACACCTTAAACTACCTTAAAAGCCTCGGCTTTAAGAAACCGGAATTTATTGATAGCACTGTTCGGGGCTGGCACCATGCAAGATATCGCGCCACCCGCAGCACACGCTCGCGCGAAATCCTCACAGACCTCATGCCCGCCCTTGTTCATGCCATGGCAAATACGGCTGAACCAGATACGGCCTTCTTGCGTTTTGATGAGTTTTTAAGTGAACTTCCCGCAGGGGTTCAGCTTTTTTCCATGTTTCAGGTAAACCCACAGCTTCTTGACCTTGTTGCCGAAGTGATGGGCGAGGCCCCGCGCCTTGCAGAGCATCTTGCACGCAATTCTGGCTTGCTGGAATATGTCCTAACGCCAGATTTTTTCACCCCTCTTCCTGAAGTTGAATGTTTATGTCAGGATTTGGAAAAAGCCCTTGGTCAGGCGCGTGATTTTCAAGATATCCTCGATATTTCAAGACGTTGGGCCAATGATCGTAAATTTCAAGTAGGTGTACAGACCTTGCGCCAAATCATCTCGATCAAAGACTCAGGCATTGCCCAAACAAATATTGCCGATGCCATCATTCGTGAAATGCTACCACGCGTTCAAGAAGAGCTCGCGATTAAACACGGCATCATTGAAGGCGGCGATATGTGTATCGTCGGGCTTGGCAAGGCAGGGTCTTGCGATATGACAGCCACAAGCGACCTCGACCTAGTATTTATCTATGATGTGCCAGAAGATTGCGTTGGCTCAAACGGGGACCGCGCCCTTGGGGTTGCGCAATATTTTGCCCGCTTGTCCCAACGTTTCATTAATGCCCTAACCGCTCCAACAGGTGAAGGCATGCTTTATGAAGTGGATATGCGCTTACGCCCCTCAGGCAATGCAGGGCCGATTGCCTCAAGCCTTGCTTCTTTTGAGCGCTATCACGAAGAATCGGCTTGGACTTGGGAACATATGGCCCTTACCCGCGCACGTGTGATGAGTGGCAGCGACCAACTAAGAGAAAAAGTTGAAAAATCCATTGAAGATATCCTGACCAGACAACGCGATATGGACAAATTGCTCTTTGATGTTTCTGATATGCGCAAACGTATGGAAAAGGAACATCACACCGATGTGGTGTGGGAGATTAAGCAATATCGGGGCGGCATCGTCGATATTGATTTTATGGCGCAATATCTCCAGCTTCGCCACGCCCCCCAACATAAAGAGATTTTGCAAAACAATACCATTGATGTGCTTTTAAAAGCGCGTGAGCTTGAAATTTTAGAAGAAACCGTCGCAAACGACCTGATTTCAGCCATCGAGCTTTGGAATATTGTGCAAGGCTATCTGCGTCTTACCGTTGCAGCAGAGCTAAAAAAAGAAGACGGTGGCGAGCTGCCCCATGCCTTAAAAGATGATTTAGTTCAGGCTTGCGGTGAACCATCATTTGACATCCTATGCGAACGTATGAAAAATGCAGCTCAACAAGTTCAAAAACACTACAAACAGATAATTGATGATCCTGCATCACTTATCCCCCCCAAAGAAGAAGATCAGTAAGGAATATAGAATAATGACGATTGAAGTAGGCACACAGGCACCCGATTTTACATTGCCAACCGATGGCAATGGCGAGCTTTCCCTTTCAAGCCTGAAGGGTAAAAAAGTAGTTCTTTATTTTTACCCCAAAGACAGCACACCGGGCTGCACCACACAGGCCAAAGGCTTTCGCGATGAAATGGCCGCCTTTGAAGCTGAAAACTGTGTCATTGTCGGGGCTTCTAAAGACACGGTAAAACGCCACGATAACTTCAAGACCAAACAGGAGCTTAATTTCTCTCTCGTGTCTGATGCAGAAGGCGATTTGTGCGAAACCTATGGTGTTTGGCAAGAAAAGAAAATGTACGGCAAAACCTTCATGGGCATCGTGCGCAGCACCTTCTTAATTGATGAAAATGGTGTAGTACAGAAAGTCTGGCCGAAGGTAAAAGTTAAAGGCCATATCGAAGAAGTCCTTGAAGTGGTGAAAGAAATATAAGAAAGAACCTTCTCCTTATGTTGTATAATATGTAAGATAAGGAGAAGGAATATTACATAGGGGAAACAAGTTTAATGGCGCACGATAAATCTGACCTAGAACTTCAAGTCGAAAGTGAATTTCTCGAAGAAGCACGAGATATTATGAACAACCTTGAAATTCAGCGTGAAAATCTACGTTCGAATTTTAATGATGATGATATGGCGAAGTTTCGCCGCAATGTGCAAATTCTGGGTGCGCATGCGCATACCGCAGACTCCAGCACAGTCAGCTTGCTCTCCCACCGTCTTGATGACTATCTGGACCGTATTAAATCCATGGATGAGCCCCATTGTGATGATGTGCGCATGTTCCTTGATAAGCTGGAAGCAGCCCTTGATGGCACATTGGCGAGCGAGACCAAGAAAACCAGTGCCGAGCTGGTGCGTGAGTTGCCAACGGTTACCAAGTTTGATCATGAGTTTGGTGATCTTGAAAAAAAGAACATCGAAATTCTCGTTATTGTGCCTGATAAACCAACGGGCCATATTGTAGAGCGTGAAATGGCAGAATGTGGTTATCGTGTTTCTTTTGCCAAATCCTCTTTCAAAGGCTTTGAACTCGCCATGCGCACGCGCCCCGATATGGTTCTCGCTGCTGGTGTGATTGATGAGCTCTCAGGCATTGATCTTGCCAACGCTTTTGCTTCCATGCCTGCTGCTAAGGGCATCCCATTTGCGCTACTGACCAGTAATGATTGGGGAGACCCATCTTTACGTGACCTGCCTCATTCATCCGGCTTGGTACGCAAAGGCAAAAGCTTTGGCGATGATATTGCAGACTGTTTAAGACGTTTTGGCATCACCTGAACCTAAGCAACATGGCGGACCCATTTAAAAACGGTCCGCCGTACATATGGAAACTCATCTGGTTGACAGAGATGTAAACAAGCGCAATATTTTTTCATGTATCCCTATTCAAGCTTGAAATATTGCTGACTACACTCTATGAGATCAAATATCGTAAAACTTGTAGTTATCAACATAGAATTAAGGTGGGCAAAGTGCGAAAATACTCAATTACAAAATCATTAGGTCGACTTACAGGCTGTTTACTTCTTACAGCTCCCCTTTTGTCCACGACGGCACTTGCATCTGACTTTTACCTAACTGTTGGGGTGGGTCAAGCCTATAGCTCTGATAGTGACGCAACAATCATTCTAGGTGGTGGTGAAGAAGCTTTCACAACAAACTTTGATAATGCACCGATTGCGAAAATTGGAATTGGGTATGAAGTACTGGACTATCTAGACCTAGAGTTCGTTTACCAGCATAATTTCAGTTCTCAATCTGTTTCTGATGCTGATCGTTTTACCAGCAGTACGGGCACCGATTATTATCAATATGACATTGAAACTGAATCTGTCATGCTTAATGCGGCACTCAACCTTGCAGACTTAGCTGAAAAGTTCGCAGGCATTGAAAAGAATTATTATGTTGAGCCCTATGTTGGCTTTGGTTTTGGTGCTGCCCGAAATACTATTGATGATGCTTACAGACAAAATGGCGCCGGCGCTTTTTCTCGATTACAATATCAAAGACATAAAGAAACCGGTTTTGCTAAAAGACTGTTTGCAGGTTTGCAAATTCCATTCAGTGACAAACTGACTTTCGACCTCTCTTATTCTTATTCAGATTACGGTCGCGCAAAAACAAGTAATACCTACAATTGGATCAGTACTTCAGGTGAGGGAAATGAAGTGCAAGGTATTCACTTTGACCATAAGACCCATGAAATTGGTGCTTCTGTACGCTACAACTTTTAAAACAAGTTAAAGATTATGTAGGCTAAACATCGTTTAGCCTACTCTTATCAATGGTGGATTTTTACCTTCAGCTCATTTCCGTTTTCAAAGTCTTTGATTAATCTATTTTATTATTAATTTTAAGACAGAGGTTCGAGATGGTTGGCAAGCATCTAAGAAGACTAACTAGTGATTATGATCTGCCTGTATCGGATCAGTAAAAGCTCTACCTTTGGCAAGATAAGCCATATAAGCCTGATTAACTTTTACAGCCAAATCTTTATGTTTAGCCAACAGCCATGTGTGGCCTGATAAGTTCATAATGGCAAGAGGTCGCGCTTGGCCCAGTTTCTTCTTCAGTGACATATAGGCGACACTATCAGCTAAAAATCCATCGATCTCATTTAGCTTTAAGGCTGTGACAAGCTGTTGATAATTTTCATATACAACAGCATTCTTCATTTTTTTGACCACCAGCTTGTTCCAGATGGTGCCAACAAGATAGCCAATTTTATAGTCTTTGTAATTGGCCTTGGTGATATCAGACTCTTTGCGCACAACCACAAAACCATTGCCTGAGGCAAGCGGGGTGGGCACGATCACGAGCCTCTCACCAATGAGACGGTCATAAAACTGCACACGTAACAGTTCGCCATCAATAAGGCCTTGTTCTTTTGCTTTTTGAGTTTCTGCACTTAAAGGGTTATAAAAAAGGCTACACAGCCCAGCCTCATTAAGTGCAAGTCTCACATTCTTGGAGATGGTTGAAACAATACCTGTTTCATGCGCGACCAGCTTTAGACAAGGTGTTTCAGCACCCGCAGGCCTTGCCTGTATGGTCATCAGACCAAATAAAACTAAAATTATACCAACAGCTCTCATATCACGCCATTAAGTTGAATGAGTTGCTGCAACCTATAACAAGCTTAAGTGCAATACCAGTACTTTATCATGTTAAAATAATTCTATTACTCGCTGTCGCTTGAGCCTTCAATACGGTTGGCAAGTGCGGCTGCCATAAACTGATCCAGATCCCCATCCAATACGGCTTGAGAGTTTGACGTCTCAACATTGGTGCGCAAATCCTTGATCATCTGATACGGCTGAAGCACGTAGGAGCGAATTTGACGGCCCCAACCGATCTCGGTCTTTGCATCATGTTCCGCTTGGCTTTCAGCTTCGCGGCGTTGCAGCTCTGCCTCATAAAGGCGTGCACGCAACATCTTATATGCTGCGGCACGGTTTTTATGTTGTGAGCGATCATTTTGACACTGCACCACAATACCCGTTGGCAAGTGCGTGATACGAATGGCTGAGTCAGTTTTATTAACGTGCTGCCCCCCTGCACCAGAGGCACGGTATGTATCCACACGCAGGTCTTTTTCCTCGATCTCAATCTCGATATTATCATCAATTTCGGGGGAGCAGGAAACAGCTGCAAAACTGGTATGGCGTCGTGCTGAACTATCAAACGGGGAAATACGCACAAGACGGTGTGTGCCCGTTTCCGTTTTTAACCAGCCATACGCATTATGACCTGTAACTTTTAAGGTAACAGATTTAATACCCGCTTCTTCACCCGCGGTTTCTTCAAGATATTCAATCTTATAGCCCCGGCTATCACACCAGCGCGAATACATGCGCAACATAATATTGGCCCAGTCACAAGCCTCTGTCCCGCCTGCACCTGAGTTAATTTCCAAGAAACAGTTGTTACCATCGGCTTCACCGGAAAGCAGCGTTTCAATCTCTTCTTTTGCCGCGCGTTCTTGCAGCTGGTTTAAACATTCTTCAGCCTCAGTAATGGTGTCTTGATCATCTTCCATTTCACCAAGCTCGATCAGCTCGATATTATCAGAAAGTTCCTGCTCAGATTCTTCAAGCGCCTTGATGCCATTTTCAAGACGTGTGCGTTCCTTCATCAGCTCTTGAGCTTTTTTGGGATCATTCCACAGGTCAGGGTCCTCGCTCAACGCATTGAGTTCCTCAAGGCGGCGCACGGCATTATCGTAATCCAAATGCTTGCGCAGCAATTTAAGGGATTTACGGATTTCTTCGACCTGAGTTTCGACTTCAGCGCGCATGAACGATCTTCCTAAAGAAAATAATTAAACTTTTGCAGGATATTTAAACTGTAACACAGCTTGGGTCAATATAGACCGCCGCCCGTATCCACATCACCGGGAGAAACAATCTCGTCACTCTGACCTTCAAGCACACGGTTGCTTTGGCTTGGCGATGTGCCTTGTTTAAAGGCTTCCCAGATCACGTTTGTTTCACCCACTTGGGCATCTTGGCCTGTACGTGCATTTACACGCACCATACGCACGCCATCAGGGATACGAAACGGTGTTGCAGGTTTGCCTGCCAGAGCCTCTTTCATAAAGTCCCTAAAGATGGGAGCAGCAACGCTTGAGCCTGTTTCTTTGCGACCCAAGGGTGTTGGTGTATCCATACCCACAAACACACCTGTGACAAGGTCGGGACTAAAGCCCATAAACCATGTATCGCGGCTTTTGTTTGTTGTACCCGTCTTGCCACCCAAGGGCTTGCCCACTGCGCGCACGCGACGACCAGTGCCGCGTTGCACCACCCCTTCAAGGATAGAAACAATCTGATAGGCACTTTCAGGTGAGGTTACGCTTTCACGGTTATCTACAATCTGGGGCACGATCTCATCACCTGTCCAGTTCAAGGCCAGACAATTCGGGCATTCACGGGTTTCATGCTTAAACTGCGTCACCCCGTTGCGATCTTGAATGCGATCAATCAAGGTCGGTAAAATACGTTTACCACCATTCACCAACATGCCATAGGCCGTGGCAAGGTTCATAAGTTTGGTCTCACCGGAACCAAGCGCCATGGAAAGCACTTCTGGCAGGTTTGGTGTGATATCAAAACGCTTGGCGTAAGCACTGACTTTATCCATGCCCAATGTCTGGGCAAGACGTACTGTCATCAAGTTACGTGATTTTTCAATCCCCAAACGCATGGTTGAAGGGCCATAAAATTTCTTGGAATAGTTATCCGGTCGCCATTTGGGCTGGCCCGGTCCCTGATCCAATACAAACGGTGCATCAAGAATAAGGGTAGAGGGCGTATAGCCTTCATCAAAAGCAGACAGATAGACAAACGGCTTAAAGGCCGAGCCGGGCTGGCGTTTGGCTTGTGTGACACGGTTAAACTGGCTATGGGCATAAGAATACCCCCCAACCATTGCCAATACACGCCCTGTATGTGGATCAAGCGAGACAATACCGCCTTGTACTTTTGGAATTTGGCGCAAGGCATAAGTATTAGGCTGGTATTTATCCCCTTTGGAATTTTCAACAACCGGTTTTACCCAAACTACATCGCCTTTATTCAACGCATCAGAGGGCTGTTTTAAACGCGCGCCGACTTTTTGATCTTCAAGGGGCTCGCGCGCCCATTTCATTTCATTAAAGGGCAAGGCAGCATTGCTGCCATCAAGTAGACCAAGACTTACTCCTGCTTTATGCAGTTTCAGCACAACAGCCAACGTCCAGTCTGCAGGCGCCCCTTTGGGCGATTTTACATCACCAAGGGCGGTTTGCCAATCAAGCATATTATCGATTTTAGCAACAGGGCCGCGCCATCCGTGGCGGCGATCATAGGTTTCTAGGCCCTTTTGTAATTGGCGTTGCGCAATGGCCTGTAAGGTGGGATCAAGCGTGGTATGAACAGACAAGCCACCCTTATAAAGCTTATCTTCGCCATACATGGAAACCAACTCACGACGGACTTCTTCAGCAAAATAAGGTGCTTTTACAAATTCTGTTTGCGCACGTGAGGCTACTTTCAGCGGCTTATTTTTAGCATCCGCCGCATCACCAAGGGTGATCACCCCCTCAATTGCCATACGATCCACAACCCAGTTGCGACGCTCAACAGCTTTTTTCGTCTTTTTAATTGGGTGATAGTTGTTCGGCGCTTTGGGTAAAGCAGCCAGATAAGCAACTTCTTCAATAGAAAGCTCACCCAAGGACTTGTTAAAATAGTTTAAGGCGGCTGCGGCCACCCCGTATGAGCCATAGCCCAGATAAATTTCATTAAGGTAGAGTTCTAAAATACGGTCTTTTTCAAAGGCTTTTTCAATACGCAAGGCAAGGATGGCTTCCTTGATTTTACGCACATAAGAAACCTCGTTTGTCAGCAAAAAGTTTTTTGCCACTTGCTGGGTAATGGTTGAGGCCCCGACCAAACGGCGGCCCTTGCCCACATTTTTGATATTAATCAAAATGGCACGGCCAACCCCCATGGGGTCAATTCCAGAGTGGTGATAAAAGTTTTTATCTTCTGCGGCTAAAAATGCCCTGATTACGCGTTGCGGGATCGCTTTGATCGGTACGAACACACGGTTTTCAATGGCATATTCTGCCATCAATTGACCATCACCTGCATGAACACGCGTCATCACAGGTGGCTCATAATCCTTAAGCTGGGTGTAGTCCGGCAAGCCTTTGCCATAATAGTAAAAACCATAGAGCAAAGCCCCGGCCCCAAGAAACGCAAGGAACAGGAAAAAGCCCAACATTCCGGCTATGATTTTTAATATTTTCACGACACTTCCAAATCTTTGAAAAACGGACGGGCAGTATACAAGCTTAAACAGGCTTGTCGCGGGTTTTATAGGCGATTGGCCTCTTCCACCCGATTAAAGTAGCGATTGATGGATGTTTTAATCGCATCTGCCAATTTTGCACGATGCTTCTTGGACCGAAGCGAGCGTTCATCATATTTATTAGATAAGAATCCAAGCTCAATCAAAACCGCAGGAACATCAGGTGCTTTCAGTACGGCAAAGCCCGCAAAACGGTGCGGGTTGCGCAAAACTTTTGAAGAACGTGAAATGTCTTTCACCAATGTTTCTGCAAAGCGAGAGGACTCATTTGTGGTATCACGCTGGGCCATATCAAGCAGAATGAAACTCAGATCATCTGCTGTTGAAGATAAATCGACCCCTGCAATCAAATCAGCCTTGTTTTCGCGCTCAGCCAAGGCTTGCGCTTCTTTTGAAGAGGCCCGTTCTGACAAGGTATAGACAGAGGCACCGCGCACGGACTTATCACGAAACGTATCAGCATGAAGCGAGAGAAACAGGTCAGCGCCTGCACGTCGTGCAATGGCTGTGCGCTCACGTAGCGGGATAAACACATCACGATCACGGGTTAAAACCACTTTATATCGCCCAGTTCTGCGCAAAGCGTCACGCACTTGGCGGGCAATGGCGAGCGTTATGTGTTTTTCATAAGCCCCACTGACACCGCGTGCACCGGGGTCCACCCCACCATGGCCCGCATCAATGACCACCACATGCTTGCCGCTTTTCTTTTGCGGTTTAGCTGGTGGTAACATGGCAGGAACGCGTGCTTTTTGAATATTTTTTGGCGCAACTCGCGCAGGTGCAGCCTTAGCCACTTTTGGCGATGGGAAAGTTGCTGGCTTCATCAAAGCCATAAATGTTGCACGGCTTGTCGGCACCATATCCATGACAAAGCGCCAATTGCGCGTCTTGCCACGCGGGGGCAACATCATGGTGTTTTTAATTTTTACAGGTTGTTTGGCATCTAAAACAATACGCGAGGTCCCGGTTTTAAAAAGACCATAGCGAAAACCACTCAGTGATCCATACATGCGTGGATTGTAGCCTTTGGGCAACTGCCAGCCCATTTCAGGAAAATCAACCACGATCCGGTACGGGTCTGCCAACATGGAGACCCGATATTTTACCTTATCACTAACTTCCATCACAAAACGAGTGTAATCGGGATGCTGACCGACACGAACATTTTGCACAAGCGGCATTAAACCATCTTGGGAAGAAGCCGTTGGCGCGAATCCAAAAAGACAGATAAATAGGAATAACGTTTTGAAAACAGTTATTTTTATGAATTTACGGGTCATAATCATGGTTCAAAAATTTGCTACATTTCCACACATAAATTTGTGCGACTCCATTGATTTACCTTATTTCCCCCACCTTTCGCAAGCTTTCAATGATGCACAGAGGGAACAAATAAATAAGAAAAATCAATATTTGCGCATTTAAGACATTGTGAAATCAATTTCCTACCGTTATGTTAACGACCGCGTGAAAAAGCGCTCTTATCTGTAAAAACATCCATTTCACGGAAAAAACCACTGTTTGGCATTTCCCAACACTTAAAAAAATGGACACAACGTTTAAACAGGATCGAGTTCACGCCGATTTGACGCAATTTCTATTTGTGCGAAACGTAGCGCTTGGCAAGACTAAAATATACACACCTATTCGAGGTTTTCATGCTGGCAAGAGCAGACCATAATATCAAAACGACTGAAACGGGCTATCCCGCGTCACGTTTTGTAATGGGCGCCGCCGGCATTTCTACCACACCATTCATTAAAAAATATTGCAGCAACGTTCAACTGGGGCACGTCCACTTACGAATGCACTCACGTTGGCTACACGTTTCTGCGCACTGGAGTTACGAGCCTAATGGCAACCAAACGTATGTTAATCGATGCAACCCACCCGGAAGAGACCCGGGTCGTTGTCGTCGATGGAAATCGCCTAGAAGAACTTGAATTTGAATCTGCTAACCGTAAACAACTCAAAGGGAATATCTATCTCGCAAAAGTCACCCGCGTAGAACCAAGCCTGCAAGCTGCCTTTGTTGAATATGGCGGCAACCGTCACGGCTTCCTCGCGTTTAACGAGATACACCCTGATTATTACCAAATCCCGGTATCGGACCGTGAAGAATACGAAGCCGATGTGGATGACAACGGTGATGAAACAGACCCAGACCCCGAAGCAGCTGTTGAAGAGTCCGGTGCAGATGATAGCGATCAGGTTGAACATAACCGTCCGCGCTATCGCAATCAGCGCCGCTATAAAATTCAGGAAGTGATTAAAAAGCGCCAGATCATTTTGGTGCAGGTTGTTAAGGAAGAACGCGGCAACAAGGGTGCTGCCCTGACAACTTACCTGTCACTAGCGGGTCGTTACTGCGTGCTGATGCCTAATACGGATAAGGGCGGAGGGATTTCACGTAAAATCTCAAACGTTAAAGACCGCAAACGTCTCAAATCAGTTTTGGCAGACCTTTCTATTCCAAAAGGCACAGCCGTTATTGTGCGCACAGCAGGTGCAGAACGCACCAAGCCTGAGATCAAGCGTGATTTTGAATATCTCATGCGTTTATGGTCCAACATTCGTGATGTGACCTTGCAAAGTCAGGCCCCTGCCCTGATTTATGAAGAAGCCAACCTGATTAAACGTTCCATTCGCGACATGTACAGCCGCGATATTGACGAAGTCTTGGTTGAAGGCGAAGAAGGTTACCGCATTGCCAAGGACTTCATGAAAATGTTGATCCCTTCTCATGCAAAGAAGGTTCAGCCTTATCGCGAAGAGTCCAAAATTCCGCTTTATCACCGCTATCAGGTTGAAGGCCAGCTTGATGCAATGCATAGCGCAATTGTGCAGCTGCCTTCAGGTGGGTATATCGTTATCAACCCGACCGAAGCCTTGGTTGCCATTGATGTGAACTCTGGTCGCTCTACCAAAGAGCGTAACATTGAAGAGACCGCGCTGAAAACCAACCTTGAAGCGGCTGATGAAATTGCGCGTTCCTTGCGTTTGCGTGATTTGGCTGGTCTTGTGGTTGTCGATTTCATTGATATGGAAATTTCGCGCAACCAGTCTGCAGTTGAGCGTCGCATTAAAGAAGCCATGAAGCATGATCGCGCCCGTATTCAAATCGGTCGCATCAGCCCGTTTGGCCTGCTTGAAATGTCGCGTCAACGCCTGCGTCCAAGCTTTACAGAAACAAGCACTGAGCCGTGTCATTTCTGTCACGGCACAGGGGTGCGCCGTTCACTTGAATCAACCGTCTTGCATGTATTGCGTGTGATTGAGGAAGAAGGTATTCGCCGTCGTTCTGACGAGATTATCGTTCATGTGCCAACACAAGTGGCCCTTTACATCCTCAACCAAAAACGTGACCTGCTGGCTGCGATTGAAGAACGCTATCAGATGGCCGTTCAGCTTTTAGGCGATGACAGTCTTGTCTCTCCTGAATATAAGCTTGAGCGCCTTAAAGCCAAGCAAGGTGGTGGCGATACCAACACCCGTCCGCTCGGCCCTGAAGATTCAACCAAGCTTGAAAACATCAAGGATGAAGTTCTTGAGACCACAAGTGAGGATGATGAAGAAGGTGATGGTCGCAAACGTCGCCGTCGTCGTCGCCCACGTCGTCGCAAAAACGAGAACCAATCAGCTGATGAAGTGTCAGAAGTTGTTGAAAATGAAGAAACCGGCGATGAAGACGATGATGAGGATAAGCCTCGCAAGCGTCGTCGTCGTGGCAAACGCGGTGGTCGTCGTCGTTCGCGTCGCACCAATGAAGATGGTGTAGAAATCGAGAACGAAGATGACGATGAAGCAATGACAGAGTCTTCTGAAGGTGAAGCTTCTGAAAAGACTGCTGATGAAGCAGCTTCTGAAGAAGAAACACGTGAAGAAAGACCGCGTCGTCGCCCACGTCGTCGTGGCATGCGTCGCCGTCGTCCTGATTATGATGAGCCCAGAGAAGCAAAACCTGCAAGTGATGCAGAAGAAACTTCTAATACGGACTCTGAAACATCTGACGCGCCAAGTCAGGAAGAAGAAAAGCCTAAAAGAACGCGTCGTCGCATTTCACGCAAATCCACTGAAGAGAAAAGCGAAGAAACGGCTGATACATCTGAAGACAATACTGAAGAGTCTTCAGAAGAGAAGCCAAAGCGCAAAACAACACGTCGTCGCACCTCTACGCGCAAGCCAAAGGTGGATGAAGACACATCAGATGCTTCTGAAAGCGCAAGCGAAGAAGCAGAAGAAAAGCCAAAACCTGCACCGCGCAAGCGCCGCACAACAAAGAAAGAAGACGTGGCTGTTGTTGAGGCGAAAGAAGAAAAAGCACCAACACCAGAGCCAAAAGTGGAAGCAAAAGTTATTGCAACCACGGCTGTTACGCTTAAAGCAAGTGATGGTTCCCATGAGGAAGTCACTGAAGATAAACCAAAACGCAAAGGTTGGTGGAGCCGTTAAGCTCCCCCTACTCTTTCAAGCATTTAAAAGCCCGGCCTCTCTTGAGCCGGGCTTTTTACATTTAACCACCTTATACGGATAGCTAATTTACACTTATTTCATGGATATGCTATATTGATACCCATAATAAAAAAATGATTATTATTCTAGACAGGAAGATTCACAAAGATGTTAGAAAAAATCAAATGCGGCGATGGTGAGCACTGCTTGCGTTGTAAATTTTATGAAACGCTCACCAAGATCGGTAAATTGGCAGGCTTTTCTAAAAACCAGAAAGATCGTTGTGACTGGTTTTCAGAAAAAGATAAAACCTCAACACAGTAAAACCTTCACTAAGCAAGGTAGGCCTTTAACCGTTTCGCAGCCTCTTGCATATGCGCAAAACTTCCTGCATAGGAAAAGCGCATAAAGTGTTGTCCGCGTTCTGAATCAAAGTCAACGCCGGGGGTCAACGCGACCCCTGTTTCATTGAGGATCTTCTTACAAAACGCCTGTGTATCATTTGTGAGATGGGCTACATCTGCATAAATATAAAATGCCCCATCACTGGGTGCGAGCTTATCAAAACCAGCTTTAGGCAGCTCATTTAAAAGCAGCTCCCTGTTCTTGGCATAGGCAGCTACATTCTCATCAAGCTCTTCAATACAGTCAAAGGCCGCAATCCCACCATATTGGGAAAGTGTCGGTGCGGAAATAAACAGATTTTGCGCCAAACATTCAATTGGGCGCACCATATCATCAGGCACAACCATCCAGCCCAAGCGCCAGCCCGTCATGGAAAAATATTTCGAAAAACTATTGATCAAAATAGCCTGATCACTAAATTCCACAGCCGTATCTGCTGGCCCATCATAAGTAATGCCGTGATAAATCTCATCTGAGATAAAGCGAATAGCGTTATGGTCGCAATAGTGACACAAGGCTTGAAGGTCTTGGCGCGACAACATACTGCCCGTTGGGTTCCCCGGACTTGCCACAATCAATCCATCCAGCTTTACCCCAAGATTGTCCAAAATCTCAGGTGTGGGTTGGAAATGTGTTTCTGGCCCCACGGGTATTTCAATCGGCTCATAACCAAGAGCGCGCAAAATATTGCGATAAGCCGGATAGCCCGGTGCGGTTAACCCAACCTTATCGCCTTCTTCAAAGGCACAGAGGAAAGAAAGAAGAAAGCCACCAGAAGAACCTGTTGTCACCACAACACGGCTGGCATCAATGGAAACCTTGTAATAATCTTTGTAATATTGTGCGATCCGTTCGCGCAATTGAGGAAGTCCCAAAGCATCGGTATAACCGATCTTATCGCTCATCAAGGCTTTCTGGGTTGCTTCTAACACGGCCTTGGGCGCACTGCTGCTGGGTTGGCCCACTTCCATATGTAGAACATCACCGCCACTGGCCTCGCGCTCGTTTGCGGCACGCATGACATCCATAACGATGAAGGGGGCCACTGTGCCGCCTTTTGCAATTTTTAAAGCCATAGATCAGTCCGCCCCGACGCCAAGTCCATATCCACGCGGGTCACTCATGGCGCGACATGTTTGAGCCTGTGCATGTAAGCCCCCTGGGCACGCAATCGCATTGACAATGCCAAGGCCTTGCACGCCTGCTGTTTTATGACCCATTGATTGAAGCTTGCTCAGCACATCAGCACTCAAGTTTGTTTCATGATAAAGCACATCGGGTGCACCACCATGATGCGTTCTTGGCATATTCATAGCCTCTTTAGGGGCTTGTTCCCCCATAATAATGCGCGCAGCCACACTAACAAGGGCGGTTGGTGCCGTTACACCGCGCGAAGCAGCACCTGCGAAATAAACTTCATTTGAATTGGGGTTCACAACCAGCATAGGGCCAAGTGGCATAGGACCACGACCATTCAAGCCCGGCAAGGCAGAAAGCAGCACACCCGTTTGTGGCGCAATACGCCCCACACCAAAACCATTATTCATCGATACATTACACGCAACCCCCATGCCGTAACGATCAACCGCAGCAAGGCTTAAAGCGCTTGGCGCTTCTGGCGTGCTTTGTGGAACAGCTTTTAAGGTTGAAGCTGCCTGATGGCGGGTCTCACTCATACCACTCATCAAACTTTTAATATGTTTTTCGCTCACCAAGGCATTGGCAGGCGCACGTGAATGCCCAGATGGCATAACCCAACGTGCACGGTCCCCATAACTGCGCATTGAGCTTTCTGCCAACATATGGGCGCGTGTGGCCTCATCGGCCTCATCAAAATCATCATATTCAGCCAACATGGACCAAATTTGCGCGCCCACAACACCGCCCGCAGCCGCAGGTGGGGCAAAATGGGCAACCTTATACTGATAAGGCAGGCTTTGGACTGTATCACTCCATGCAGGCAGCGCGTCGCGTAAATCCTCTTTTGTGATATAACCACCTGCTTGCTTAACCGCCTCAACAAAGCGGTTTGCAAATGGCCCCACATATAAGGCACCCGGGCCTTTAGTGCGAATTTCTGTTAAAGTGGCGGCGAGATCAAACTGCTTGATGAAATCCCCTTCACGCACGGGCTGAGCATTATCTTTGGCAAAAATACGTGCAGCTTCCTTATCTTGAATAAGGGCCGGACCAACGGGTTTAAGCTCTGCTGCCAGCGCGCGAGAGACTTGCGTGCCAAAACGTGCCAAATTCTCAGCCGGTGAGATAAGCTGCGCCCAACGCAAATCACCATATTTGGACTGCAAAATAAAGAAGCCACGTGCATTCATGGGCACGCCAACGGGGCGCTCAGTCCCCGGTGGGATTGTTTTTGGCGGTTTTGATAAGAAATCCAAGGCTTCAGTTGTTTCGTCCTTGCGATCATGCACCACACAGACACCACCACCACCAAGGCTGGCTGTGGCCGGCATGGTCACACTGGCGGCAAAATACATGGCTGTTACCGCATCAGCGGCTGTACCACCTGCACTTAACACATCACGCCCAACCAAGGCTGCGCGTGGTTCATCTGCGCTGACCCCGCCAATAAAGCCCTTCACATAACCAATTTTGCCTTTATCTTCCGGCTTCTCAGCTATAGAACAAGCAGCCAGTGAAACCAACATTGTACAAGCCGCTAATTGACGCCAGATAGATGGCAGGCTAGCTTTAGACAAATTGGATATATTAAAGCGGTGAGAAAGCGTGCGAAAAACCATTAAACTTCTTTTCTTTGTTATGTGTTGGACCCTGTCTTTCTACATCACTAACGCTAAAAATGCAGTAGCATTAACATTTATTCGAGATGCAGAAATCGAAAATACCATCGCTTTGTTTGCAAAGCCAATTTTTGATGCCGCCGGATTAAGCGCCGACAACATTGAAATTTATCTGGTAAAGGACAATAGACTCAACGCTTTTGTTGCAGGTGGGCAAAAACTTTTTATCCATACCGGACTTTTACAGCGTAGCCGCACCCCTGAGCAGGTAATCGGCGTGATTGCCCACGAAACAGGTCACATCGCAGGCGGCCATTTATCGCGACTTCGCCAAAAAATGCAAGGCGCGTCCCCCGAATCGATTCTTGGTTACATACTGGGTGGTGCCGCCGTGCTGGCTGGTCAGCCCGGTGCAGCCAGTGCCATTGTGCTTGGCGGTCAAGATATGGCCATGCGGTCCTTGTTACAATATAGCCGTACCGAAGAGGGGTCAGCCGACCAAGCAGCCGTTAGCTACCTTGAAGCCAACCAAATGACCTCTAAAGGTCTTTTACAGTTTTTTGAAGTGCTGAAAAAAAATGAGCTGAGCACCACATCTGAGCAAAACCCCTATACACGTTCTCACCCCCTCACAGCGGGGCGGATTTCATTTCTAAGCAATCATGTTGAAACATCACAATATAGTGCCAAACGCGTTTCACCAAAAATGATCGAGATGCATGCCAGAATGCGGGCCAAGCTGGATGCCTATCTCTTGCCAGCGCCGCACACCATGCGTCTTTATCCTCTTGGGGATCGCTCTATTGCCGCGCGCTATGCCCGTGCGCAGGCCTATCATAAAGACAGCCAACTTGATAAAGCCCTAAATGAAATCAACAGCTTGATTAACGAGCGCCCAAAGGATGCCTTCTTCCATGAGTTAAAAGGCCAGATTTACTTTGAAAATGGCAAGCTTCAAGACGCAATTACATCCTATGAAATCGCCGTGGACCTTCTCCCTCAATCCCCGCAGCTTATGTTGGCCTTAGGGCGCAGTTACCTTGAAACAGAAGACCCCTTGCAACTGGGCAATGCCATTACATTGCTGGAACGCTCCCTTGCAAAAGACAAGACCCGCAGCTTCGTGTGGCGCCAATTGGGCATTGCTTATGGGCGCAACGGACAAATGGCTGAAAGCTCCGTTGCCTTAGCCGAAGAAGCCTATTTGCAAAGACGTTATAAAGATGCGATTTACCTTGCCGGACGGGCTGAAAAAGACCTAAAAACCGGCTCTCGCCAATGGATACAGGCCCAAGATTTACGCTTAAGCGCTGAGCGCCTCCTGAAAAAACAGAAACAAAAATGACCCGCTTTTATCAAATTGCACTTTTGCTGAGCTTTGTTTTCACCCTTGAAGGCTGCGCGAGCCAGAAAAAAGAAAAATACCTTCAAATTGGAACTGGTAGCCGCATTGATATTCTAGGGCCAAGAGCCCAGTTCTATCCCAATAATATCCCCGCTGGCTGGGTCATTGAAGGCATGGATTTTGACACAGCCTTTAGCAATAGAAATAAAGTGGCAAATATTTTTCAAGCGCGCAAAGAAGGTATGGTTGGCACCCACATCCAAAATGGCGCAAAAGACTTTATTCTGGCGCGCTATACAAAAGCCAAAATGCTTGTAACACCCTACCTTACATGGCAATGGAATGTATCAGAACATAAAGGCGAGCATCACCCTGTGCGCCTTGTTGTTGGCTTTTATGGCGGGGGAGATAAAAGCCCACCACTTGGCAATGATGCCTTTATCTGGCGCGGTGAAAAATTACCCCCGTTTGATCGCCTGCTTGCCATTGGTTTTGATGATATGGCCCTCAAACGCGGTAATCTCTATAGTATGGGACGGGTCAAATATTATGCCCAACGTGGCGGGGTTGAACAAACCAACATGTGGTATGATGAGGCCATTGATCTCTCGCTTGTCTATCAACGGGCATGGCCGCGCGATGATCGCTCCAATGTCATTGTGACCTTTGTGGGTTTTGCCGGCCAATCTTCCCCATCAGGGGGCGGGATTACCTTTTCAAATATCTGGTTAAGCCGATAAGTCTACTTGCCACTGCTACAAAGCTGCTCCATGATGGGGCCTCCAAAAATCAAAATAGAGCTCTTAAACATGTTGCGCCTGTTTCTTAGTGTTACCTTCAGCCTTTTTCTCATCTCCTCTGTACAAGCTGGCGAAAGCCTAAGCAGCACAGAACAAGAGGAGGTCCGTAAGCTTGTCAGAGAAACCCTCTTACAAAATCCTGAAATTCTTGTGGAAGCCATGAGCATTTTACAACAGCGCCAAGAACAGGCCCGTGCTGACCAGCAAAAAGCCGCGCTAAACTCTGTTAGTGCAGACATGATCAAAGGCCCCCTTACCCCTGTGGCCGGCAACCCCAAGGGTGATGTCACATTGGTTGAGTTTTTTGATTATAATTGCGGATATTGCAAACGTGCCTTTCCCGGCGTGATGGAAGTCATTAACAGCGATAAAAATATTCGTTATGTCTTAAAAGAATTTGCCATTTTAGGACCAGAATCAGAAGTCGCAGCACGCGCAGCACTGGCGGCTGAAAAGCAGGGTAAATATATGGATTTCCATATTGCCATGATGACAATGCGCGGACGCCTGAGCACAGATAAAATTATGAAGACAGCCAAAGATGTCGGGCTTGATGTTGAAAAACTCAAAAAAGATATGAGTGGCGATGATGTGAATGCTGAAATCACATCCACACGTGAAATTGCACAAAAACTGGGAATTACGGGAACACCTGCGTTTATTATCGGTGATCAGGTCATTGCGGGGGCAGTACCGCCTGAGGCTCTCATTGAGGCGGTAAAACAACAACGCAAGAAGTAAGGGGAAACAAGCCAATGAACCTTGAGATTAAATCGGTTGAAGAACTGCTCGCACATTCCATTTCAATGGAAAGCGAAGCTGCTGAGCGTTATCGCGAAATCGCTGACGCCATGGAAGTTCATAATAATCTTGATGTTGCCGAGCTGTTCAATACCTTGGCTGGATATGCTGATAAACATGCAGGTGAAATGCAAGAGCGCGCCAAAGACCTTGAAATCCCCCATATCGCGCCTTGGGATTTTGCATGGGAAGATGGCGATAGCCCTGAAGCGGCTGACCATTTCCAGATGCATTATAAAATGACGCCCTATCACGTTTTGCAAGTCGCCCTTAAAGTGGAAAAAGGCGCGCATGATTTTTACAAAAAAATCGCAACCGACAGTACAAATCCTGAAGTGGTTAAACTCGCCAAAGAATTTGCTGAAGAAGAAAGTGAGCATGTGGAAATGCTTGAAGGCTGGGTTGGACGTTACCCTAAGCCTGATAAAAACTGGGACGAAGACCTCGACCCACCCATGATGCACGAATAAGGTTTAGTTTGACGGTTTCAGGTTAGGCAATGGCGCCTGCATAGTTGTTGCAGCAGATGCATTGATTGTTGGTACAGGTAGTAAAACAAACCTAAAACCACTTGCGCCTTCAACCAGCAACAAGACCATCTCGCGTTTCTCACGCTGCGCCTTTTTGATAAAGCTGATTATATGAGCAGGCTTCCAAACGGGTGATTGGTTAACCTGAACAACCACATCACCAACTTTAATATCTAAGCCAGCTGCCTTTTCTTCATCCACAAGGCTGACAACAACACCACGCGAGCGCCAACCCAGATTAAAGCGCTCTTTAACCTTTTCAGTCAGTGCGGCAAAAGAAATGCCCAAAGGTGCAATCGTTGCAAACTTGTTGCGTTGAATATTCCACAAGGGCGGCATGACACCGATTGGAATTTCCACATCAATTTTCTTGCCACGGCGCAGAAGTGTCGCCGCCACTTTGGTATTGGGCTTAAATCCCTTCGCCATTTTGACGACGGTTTCCACATTGCTTGCCACTTTACCATCTAGCATCACGATAATATCACCGCGTCGCACATCAGAATGGCTAGCAGGCCCCGGGTACGCAATATCGCGCACCAAGACACCTTCTTGGCTCAAAACACCTAAGGATTTAGTGATAATGGGTGAAAGACCTTGAATCTGCATTCCAAAAAAGGGCGTCACCGCATTTGCACAGGCAACAGTGCTCACCACGCTCATCAGCATGGCAGCAAACACAATCCCCTTAACAGACTTTAACAATGGGCAAAACACAGCCCACCTCCAAGATACTTTTTTAATTACTTCTAAAGCTTATCCTGAAGGGGCCTGATAAATAAAGGATGAAATTTAAAATTTACGTTTATTTACTTAGTGCCAAGGATGGAAAGCGCTGAATCATAGAGCTTAAAACCATTGCGACCAGAGGTTTTCACCGCATACATTGCTTCATCAGCACAGCGCATGAGTTCCTCTGCATCCATTGAATCCTCTGGGAAACAGGACATTCCAATACTTGAACCCAGATAGCATTCTTCACCTGCTGCGATGATTGGCTCTTTCAAACAATCAAGTACTTTCTGAGCCACAAGCGGGCCGGACTCTGTTGTATCAAGTTCTTCAAGTAAAATGATAAATTCATCCCCACCAATACGGGCAACCGTATCTGATTCGCGAATGATATTTCTAAAACGCCGCGCCACTTCAATCAAAACCGTATCACCAGCTTCATGACCTAAGGTGTCATTAATCGGTTTAAACTTATCTAAATCAATAAACATCAAGACAAGGCACTTGTCATAGCGTTTCGACAGTTTAATGGCATGGAAAAGACGGTCTTTGAACAAATGCCTGTTTGGCAAACCCGTTAACGTATCGTGATGGGCCATATGACGGATACGTTCAACATTTTGGATACGCTCGGTAATATCGCGTAGCACAGCCGTAAACAGTCGTTCACTGCCCACTTGCGCACTTGAAACCGTCATCTCAAGGGGGAATTCCCCTTTATCCTGATTAAGCCCTTCAAACTCAATAGCGCGCCCCATCATTTTAGAACGCCCATGGGAAATTTTGCGCTCAAAAATACGACGATATTTGTCTCGTGTCCCCTCTGGCATTAATTCTTCAATATGTTTGCCAATGGCTTCACGCGCAGCCATGGCAAATACTTTTTCTGCCGCGGGGTTAAATGTCTGAATAACCCCATCAGAATTGAATGTAATGATGCCTTCACTGACCGTATTAAGAATACTTTTAATGCGATGTTCGCGATCGCGCACGGCTTCTGATGCACGTTTATAAGCCGTAATATCCTGCACTTCGACAATATATGCCGTCATTGGCCCAAGCTGTAATTCATTGATTAACAGCTTCACATCCAGACTTTTATCATCCAATGTGGTGAGTTTCAGGGGAACAAAATCATCTTCTTCTGCCAAGACTTCCAAACCGAAAGACAGAAAGTCTTTATAATCTTGATGGATAAAATCAATGATCGGTTTGTTTAAAACATCATTATGACTTTCAGCGCCAATGAGTTTTAGACCCGCAGGGTTCATATATTGGATATGGTCTTCATAACAAATCATGAAAAGGTTAGAGGCTTTTTCAATAAGCTTCATGCCCCAGCCCGCTTGGGCTAGGTCAAACTCATTAATCTCTACAACCGTTTCTCTATTCGTCATTATATTTCTTTTGACCCAGATCCCCATAAGAGGCTTATTTTATTTTTAGCTTAGCCTTTGCGAGCGCTTCAGCGAGTGCATTATCGCCTTGCTCGCTCCCCCTTGATGGTTTTTGAGAGCCTTTGTTCCTGTATGGTTGTGACTCTATCCTATTTTTTGTGTGTTGCGAACCAGATTTTTTGACCTTTTTGTCAGTTTTATTAAAATTCTCACTATCTTTGGCTTTCATAGATAGCGAAATACGCTTTCTGTTCAGGTCAACTTCAAGAACGCGGACCTTCACCACATCACCGGGCTTTACGATTTCATGCGGGTCTTTCACAAACTTATCTGCCAAATGCGAGATATGAACCAAACCGTCTTGATGCACCCCCACATCCACAAACGCGCCAAAATTGGTCACATTTGTCACCACACCTTCAAGGCGCATGTCTGGTTTCAAATCAGATGGTTTTTCAATACCTTCTTGGAAAGTGGCCGTTGAAAATTCAGGACGAGGGTCCCGACCGGGTTTTTCAAGCTCCGCAATAATATCCTGAACCGTTGGCAGGCCAAATTTATCATCAATAAAATCAGCCGCGTTTAACTGGCGCAAGCTGGCCTGATCACCAATTAACTCATCAACAGAAACCTTTACCTGATTGATAATTTTTTTAACAACCGGATAGGCCTCTGGGTGAACAGAAGATTGATCAAGCGGGTTATCACCTTGGCGAATGCGCAAGAAGCCTGCGGCCTGTTCAAAGGCTTTTGGGCCAAGCCGCGTAACTTCTTTGAGCTCTTTGCGATTTTTAAAACGGCCCTTTTCTTCGCGATAGCGCACAATATTTTGCGCAAGCCCTTCATTCAGACCAGACACATGGCTGAGCAACGCAACCGAAGCCGTGTTTAAATCGACCCCCACGCCATTTACGCAATCTTCAACCACACCATCAAGCATACGTCCTAATTTAACTTGTGACACATCATGTTGATATTGCCCCACGCCAATTGATTTAGGGTCAATTTTCACCAGTTCAGCCAATGGGTCTTGTAAGCGACGCCCAATGGAAATGGCGCCGCGGATTGACACATCGATATCAGGAAACTCCATCGCGCCATATTCAGAGGCCGAATAAATCGACGCCCCTGCTTCACTGACCACCAGTTTGGTTAATTTCAGCTCTGGATAACGCTTCATTAAATCGCCTGCGAGCTTATCTGTTTCGCGCGAGGCTGTGCCATTGCCGATACTGATCAATTCCACCTTATTTTTGCGACAAAGCTGGGCGAGTAATTCTATAGATTGATCCCACTGGCGCTTGGGCTCGTGCGGATAAATTGTGGCAATATCACAAAGTTTACCTGTTTCATCCACCACAGCGACCTTCACGCCTGTGCGATAGCCCGGGTCAAGTGCAAGGGTGGCACGCGTACCTGCCGGTGCAGCAAGCAACAGATCGCGCAAATTTCTGGAAAAGACCAAAATGGCTTCATCTTCAGCTTCTTCGCGCAAGCGTGTAAGCAGGTCCATTTCAAGATGCAAAGAGATTTTCACTTTCCATGCCCAGCGCGCACAATCAGAAAGCCATTTATCAGCACCACGACCTTGATCACGCAAACCAAACTGGCGGCTCACTTTTAATATACAGTCAGAGGCATCTTCTTCTTGTGAAACAAGGGCAATTTTCAACACCCCCTCATTGCGCCCACGAAAGAGAGCCAAGGCACGGTGAGACGGGATTTTGCAAATGGCTTCTGAATAATCGAAGTAATCTGAAAATTTAGCCCCCTCATTCTCTTTCCCTGCAACCAGCTCGGAAACAATCTTGCCCTCTTCCCAAAGATAGGTACGCAGCTCCTTTAAAAGGCCTGCATCTTCAGAAAAACGTTCCATCAAAATTTGGCGTGCACCATCCAAAACGGCCTTGGTATCGGCAAAACCTTTTTCTTCATCAATGAAAGAGGCCGCTTCACCTTCTGGTGACTTTTCTGGATTTTCAAACAACAGGTCAGTCAAAGGCTCAAGCCCTGCCTCACGGGCTATTTGCGCTTTCGTGCGGCGTTTTTTCTTATAGGGGAGATAAAGGTCTTCCAAGAGAGCCTTGGTATCGGCTTTTTGAATTTCGCCTTTTAACTCACCTGTAAGCTTACCTTGTTCATCAATGGATTTAAGAATGCTGTCTCGTCGCTCATCTAGTTCACGCATGTAACGCAGACGTTCTTCCAAAAGGCGCAGCTGGGTATCATCCAGACCTTGGGTCACTTCTTTTCGATAACGCGCGATAAAGGGAACAGTCGCACCTTCATCCAATAAACCAACAGCAGATTCGACCTGCTTTAAGCTAACAGAAAGCTCAGATGAAAGGCGATTAACGATAGAGAGCATTTATTATTGTCCTTCTCAAAATGGGCGCTCTTTATAGCAAGGACAAAAACAAAAAGGCCACCTAAAAAGGTGACCTTGATACTTTATTTCTTTTATGCCGTTTTAAATATAAATCGCTTCAAAGGAAGGTGACTTGTGAATCCCACATTCGGTTTTCCCCTGACCAGACCAGCGCCCAGCGCGTTGGTCTTCTCCCTCTTTTACCGCACGGGTACAAGGGCCACAGCCAATAGAAGGATAACCTTTGCTCACCAAGGGGTGGCGTGGCAAATCCATTTCCTTAAACATAGCGACCACCGTTTCATAATCATAATTAAACAGCGGATTAATTTTAAAGCGCCCATCATGGTCAAGCTCAATACCTTGAAGACTTGCACGATCGCTATTTTGGAAACGTTTGCGCCCACTGACCCAAGCCTCATACGGCTCAAGCGCTTTTTCAAAAGGCAGAACTTTGCGGATATGACAGCAATAGTCTGTATCACGCTCATGTAGCGTGCCATCACGGTCTGCATTTTCAAGATGCATCGCCTCTGGCCCAACCGTAATGATATTGCTTAGGCCAAGATATTCTTTGATCGTTTCTCTATAGTGAAGCGTTTCTTCAAAAAGCTGCCCTGTATCAATAAACAGGATCGGTGTGGTTTTATCCACCTCAGCAACCAGTTTTAAAAGAACGGCCGCTTCTGCCCCAAAAGAAGAACTAATGGCAATTTTACCTGCGAACTCTTCCTTAAGCATGACTTCAAGCAATCCATGGCCTTCAAGCGCGCCGTATTTCTCAATAAGCGAGGCTAGTTTTTCTTCTTTTTGCAAAGCCGACTGGTTCGGTTTTGCAAAGGAAACAGCACTGGATGTGGCAGTCATACTCTTAAAACCCATTAGATGTTTGTTTCAGGACTATAGGATTTAAGCCTCTTTCTCTATTTTGTCAATTATTTATGTTGATTATATTTATATACATTTATTTATTGTTATTGAAGAAACCTGCCAGATTGTCTAATCAAGCTCTATTCTTTTTATATAGTGAGCAAGAACATGGTTGAGCTGCAAGGACCCGATTTAATTCCACAAAATGAAAAGGTGACCTCACTTGTCGTGCTGTTACATGGCTTTGGTGCCGACGGTCAGGACTTAATCGGTCTTGCGCCTTTCTTTGTCCAGCATTTGCCCAACACAGCCTTTCATGCCCCTGATGGGCCACAGGTTTGTGAAATGTCCCCATTTGGGCGTCAATGGTTCAGCCTTGCGCGGTGCGATAGTGATTTCCTAAGACGCCGTGCAGAAACCCAAGATATTGCATTTGAGGCTATGTATGACGGGGCCTGTGAAGCAGCTGCCCCCATCCAGCATTATGTGGATGGGTTGATGAAGCGCTATGGGCTCAGTGCTGATAAGGTTGCCTTGGTTGGTTTTTCCCAAGGCACTATGATGTCACTTCATCTAGGTTTGCGCCAAGAAAGCCCCTATAGCTGCATCGTTGGTTTTTCAGGTGCCTTGGTTGGCGCTTCAAAGCTTAAGGCTGATAAAAAATGCGACAGTCCCGTCTTGCTCGTTCATGGCGAAGCCGATGAAATGCTCCCCATCCATGCTGTGGAACTGGCACAAAGCGGGTTAAAAGCCTGTGATATTGATGCACAAGTGATAAGACGCCCCGGCCTGCCCCATTCTATTGACGAAGCCGGTGCCATGGCCTGTGCTGAATTTCTCAAACAACACCTTGAAGGGTAGCCATAAAAAAAAGGCACCCTGATTAAGGTGCCTTTTAAAACAGGAAAACTGTTTTGAATTAATCTTCGAACGGGATTAGCGCGTCGAATTTAGCAATCTCAAGCATACGACGGACTTGACCGTCTGCACTGCGGATAGAGATGGTAAAAGACTTACCAACCGTTGCATCACGCAGCAACATCAACATGCCAAGACCTGCTGAATCGATGAACTCAAGACCACTTAGGTCAAAGACACACTTTGAACCGCCATATTCTTTAAGGTCATCTACAATTTTACGAAAGACGACGTTGTCTGAGAAAGTCAAGCGACCCTGAAGGAAAAGCTCTCTAGTGTTGTCATCGCCACGAATACTGTATTCCATGTCTCATCCTCGTTTTACTGAAAACAGTGCGGTCTATATAAATATAGTGCGTTAATTTTTGTTGCTAAAACCACCATAACTGTTTTTTTTCATTCGTCCAACATTTTACACCAAATTAATTCTTTTTTTTTCGCATAAATACAAAAGGATATACGTAGCTTTCCCATACTGTTGGAAAGCTTGTTATTTGTATTCATCCTGAATGGTTGACCGAATTTTTTGTACAGCCGCAGCTGAAACCGCATCCGTATTAAAGGTTGCCGCCAATGCAGCAGAAAGCTGAGGCAATAATTCTAGGTCTTTATGTTTAGGCAATGTCCCGCTATCCCACAGTGATTTGGTCACAGTCACAAGCGTGCCTGCCAAATCCGCAATATGTCCATAATCACTATCTTCTAAGCGCTCCACAATATCACGCCCGACTTTCATCAATTTAATGACCATTTCCATATTTTTCTTGGTCACTTCACCTGCTTCATAAGCAGGAACAATGCGCTCAACCAGATAGCCAACTTGAAAGACATGGCGCTCAATCTTTTGCGCATTCACATCCCAAAGTGCCTTATCAATCTGACTTTGCACCATGCGAGGATCGTAGGTTCCGCTTGCTTTGGCAGCCATGGTATTGGGCACTTCAACGGATGGGATTTGCTGCGTGCCCGGGCGCGCAGCTTTGCGACGATCCGGTCCAACATAATCGGTTGTCACCACAAACGGTTTTCTTTTTTCAATCAGGTAAGTCACCCGGTCAATGACTTTTTGCGCCACAACCGGCTTAATCTGCAAATCATCCAAGCCTGCTTCTGAGGCCATTGTCACAATGCCTTCTGTGGCTTCTTCAATAAAGAGGATGACGGCTGCAAAAGGGTTTTGTCCCAGCTCATTATGGCGCAGTTTCTTGATCGATTCACACACATGACCGCCTTTAAGGTCAATATCACACAAGATCAAATCCGGGTTAACGACGCGAACTTCGGCTTCAAAGGCTTCAATTGAAGGCGCGTCCACAATCCCGCGAAAGCCGTGATGGTGTAAAACCCCTTTCAGGCTTGTGCGCAATTGGCGGTTTGAATCCGCAATCAGGATTTTTATATCTTCAATTTGATAGTTTGCCATAATCAGCTACGCATCACCTTTAGTTCCATGATCTTCAACCATAAAACGTTAAGGCACTTTTGTGAAAGAGGAATTATAAAAAAACCTCTAAAACCATCATTTCTATAACTATTGTGGGCCTGCAAGTGGAGTTGGATGGGTATTCACCCCCAACCAATATTCCTGTACTTGCTTCATAACCTGCACAAATTCGTTAAAATCAACTGGCTTTCGAACGAAACTGTTTGCACCAAGCTTATAGCCATTACGGATATCTTTATCTTCATCAGAAGTGCTCAGGATAACAACTGGAATATGGTTCGTTGTTTCACTGGCGCGCATTTGCTTTAGAACATCCAAGCCGCCAACCTTTGGCAAGTTCAAATCCATTAAAATGAGATTAGGTAAGCGATCAGCTTTACGCTCTCGATACTCACCCTTTGCAAATAAGTAATCTAAGGCCGCCTGCCCGTCTTCGACCACCACGAGATGGTCATCGCTGTTCATGCGTTTAAACGCCAAAACAGCCAGCTCGATATCGTCCGGGCTGTCTTCTATAAGGAGTACGTTTTTCATTGTCTCAGTTCGGTTTATTTTTGCGCCGTTATTATGTATTTATACTTATACATGACTTATCAAATCTAAAACTTCAAGTCTTATCAATGGTGCTTGACTTCTCGGCTCAACACAGCCATGACCATGAAAAGGTTTTATACAAGCAGGTGCAAAATGGACGAAATCTACATCCCCATTTCAGAATTCATACAATCTTTAGAAGAACTCCCTTATGCACAAGAACTTTCTGCTTTAGGCGTTTTTCTCACCTTTCTGATTTTGCGCAGTCTTTTTGCCCGCATCATCATCAGTTTTGCCAAAAAACTGACATTGCGCACGAAAAATACCATTGATTATGATTTGGTCTGCGCCCTTGAAAATCCGGTAAAATTCCTGTTTGTCATCATTGGTGCCTCCTTGGCCTTACAGATTCTCTCCCTGCCTGAAAGCTGGCTGGACATCACCGCACCGACTATTTCGGCCCTTTATACCTATTGTTTATTCTGGGCTTTATTTTGCACGATCCCGCCTATTACAAAAGCGGTCTTCAGCCTTGGTCAAAGAATGGGCAAGGCCGTTAATGAAGATTTACAGCAGTTCTTTATTCGCAGTGTTGAAGTCATTGTCCTTGTCATCGGTGGCGTTGCCATTTTGGAACAATGGAACATTAATGTCTCAGCCTTTCTTGGCGGTCTTGGCCTTGCGGGTATGGCCGTTGCACTGGCCGCAAAAGACACGGTTGCCAACCTGTTTGGTACCTTGACCATTTTCACTGATAAGACTTTTCAAAAAGGCGATTGGATTGAAACCCCGCATGTGGAAGGCACGGTTGAGGTCATCGGCCTGCGCGCCTCAAAAGTGCGCACCTTTGCCAAAGCCCTTGTCAATGTGCCCAATGCCAAGCTTGCCAACAGCCCCATCACCAATTGGTCACGCATGACCAACCGCCGTATTAAAATGACATTAGGGCTTGAATATCGCACCACCGCCCAACAGCTTGAAACAATTGTTGACGCCTTGCGTGACTATATCGCCAATGATGCAAAGGTTGAGGCCAAAGGCCCGGTTGCCCAGATGGTGCATCTCACCCACTTTGGTGCCAGCAGCATCGACATCAATCTCTATTATTTTACCAAAACAACCAATTGGGAAGAATGGCGCCAGATTAGAAGCGATCATATCATCGCCTTTAAACGCATTGTTGAAGAAGCAGAAGCTGGCTTTGCCTTCCCAAGTCAATCGCTCTATCTAGAACAAATGCCTGAAGAAACGGCTTAAGACAGCATTTCAGACATACATTCGCGCAGCTCTTTTGGCATCAAGGGCTTATTAAGCAACACCAGTCCGTGGCGCTCCATAGTGCGGATTAAGTCTGGTGCTGTATCGCCTGAAAGCACAACAGCCGGAATGTTAAGAGCCAATTTTTTGCGCACTTCCATAATGGCATCTAGACCTGTTTCATTTTCGCGCAGTCGATAATCAGCCACAATCACATCGGGGCGTTCTTTACCTGCATCGCAATGGGCAAGGGCCTCACTGACAGAACCTGCCACCAGTGGCACACAGCCCCATGCCTCAAACATATATTCAGTTGCGATCTGAACATCGACTTCATCTTCAACAAAGAGAACGCGACACCCCTCCAATATAGAACCATCGCCTTGGACCGCGGCCTCTTCCTTGCGCGTTTCCACTTCAACAGTGGGCAAGGAGAACCAGAAGCTTGATCCTTTTTCTTCTTGTGAAGACAGGCCGATCTTCGTTCCCAACAAATCTGAGATGCGATCACAAATGGCAAGGCCAAGCCCCAAGCCTTTACGGCGGTCACGCTCAGGATTACCCACTTGGCGGAACTCTTGGAAGATGACTTTCTGGTCCTGTGGGGAAATCCCGATACCTGTATCATGGACATAAAAAGTCAACTGCCCTTGATGACGTTTTGTACCGACAAGAATGCGCCCATCTTTTGGGGTATAGCGAATGGCATTGCCAATAAAGTTGCGCAACAGACGTTCAAACTGTACCGCATCGGTTTGGACATGGCAGGATGTTTTAACGAAAGTCAGCTGCAGGCCTTTTTCTTCTGCAACCGGGACAAATTCCTGTTCCAGCATATCAAAACAATGGCGCACGCTGACAGCTTCCAGATTAACCGGCACCACATTGGCATCTAGCTTGGAAATATCCAAAATCCCGGCAAACAATTCATTCATTGTTTCCAGCGAATTGGTGATCCGATCCAGCACTTTTACGCCAGCAGGATCAACAATATATTGTTCAAGCACACTAAGCAGCAAGCCCATGGCATGCAAAGGCTGGCGCAGGTCGTGGCTGGCTGAGGCCAAGAACTGGGATTTAGCCACACTGGCAAGTTCTGCCTTTTCCTTGGCTTCTTCCAGATGTTGTTGATAGCGTGCTTCTTGGGTCAGGTCATGATAGGTGGATAGAACAGCCGCTTCCCCATCATAGAAAATTTTCGTACAGGAAATGGTGAAATACTGCTGTTCATCCGCATCGCTCACAAAAGCAAATTTATGCTCATTTACCGCCTCGCCTCTGGCAAAGGTGGCGTTAACTTCCTGCTCAATGCCCAACCATTCAAAAATATTTTTACGATCTTGCAGCTTAAAAGCATTATCCGCTGCTTTATTGTAAAAGAGCGGGTTGCCATCAACCAAATGGGTCACCACAATGGGAATGGGTGAAGCGTTAAAGATAAAACGTAAATTTTCTTCACTTGCCTTATAGGCTTCGCGGCGACGCCGATCATCGGTCACATCAATGCCACTACAGGCCAGACCGATAACTTCGCCGCTCTCTGCTTCTTTCATGGGCTCGACAACAAGGTCGAAATATTCCGAATCTTCATCACCGGAAACCGTTGGCATTTCCACACGTTCACCAATGCCCGTTTCCAAAACCCGACGTTTAATCACGCCCATGCGATCTGCCAAATCTTGGCCCAGAATGTCCCAATCGGTCTTGCCAATCACCTCATCCTGCACAAAGCCCATATGACCGTTATAAAGCCATGTGTAGCGCAGCTTAGTATCATGGTGGCACAATGCCATCGGGCTTAAGCGCAACGCATCCAGAAAGCGTTTTTCAGACAGCTTTGCTTTTTCCACTTCCGCTTTAAGCTGGCGAACCTCTTCTTCTAAAGCGGCAATTTTATCTGACTGGTCTGACGGGCTCATAAAATATGTCCATAAGGAAATAATGTTCCCTCTTAATTGGCATATTTTTTCACAACTGACCAGCCTCTTTCGTGTTCTCTTAGCTCTTTGACAACCATACACTTAAAACAGCACCTGCCGGCACGATGGCGAGGGCAAAAATGAAATCAAACATGTCGTCACTCCTTTTTTCATCGCAGAGCTATAGTCTTGCAGACCTTGGCTTGAAAAACAGTGCGCGTGATCACAGCTTATTCATAAATTGACTCACTTTAAAAATGTTCTTATTATGTTCTAATTATGGAGCCTGTTATGAATATTTTCACCCCGCTGTTTAGCAAATTAAAGTTACCCTACTTCCTCTCACGCGTGCCTGCGGGTTTTCCTTCCCCTGCTGAAGACTATGAAGAAAGCCGTCTGGACCTAAACGATTTTATTGAACATCCTGCCGCCACCTTTTTTGTGCGCGCCAGTGGGGAGTCTATGACAGGCGCGGGCATCTTCCCCGGTGACCTTCTTATTGTTGATCGCAGCCTACAGGCCAAACACAACAGTATTGTTATTGCAGTCATCAATGGAGAAATGACCTTAAAGCGCCTTATTCGACGCAATGGGCAATGTTACCTTAAGGCAGATAATCCGGCTTATCCCAATATTGCGCTAAGTGATGATGCGCTCATCTGGGGGGTGGTTAAAAATTCGGTGCGAGACCTTGAATGAGTATTGTCGGGCTGATTGACTGTAATAATTTCTATGCCTCGTGCGAGCGGGTATTTGAACCCAACCTGATTGGCAAGCCCATCGTGGTGCTGTCCAATAATGATGGTTGCGTGATTGCGCGCTCACAAGAGGCAAAGCAAATGGGTATCCCCATGGGAGAGCCTTTTTTCAAGGTTAAATACCTCCAACGCGAAGGATTGGTCGTGCGTTCGTGCAACTTCCCCCTTTATGGGGATATGTCAAACCGCGTCATGACCTGCCTGTCACATTTCATCCCCGATGTGGAAATCTACTCCATTGATGAGGCTTTTCTCAAACTTAAGGGGCTGGAGCATCTGGATTTGCGCGCCTATAGCCTAAACATTCGACAGACCGTGCTGGATTGGACAGGCATCCCCATCAGCATCGGTATTGCACGCACCAAGACCTTATGTAAGATCGCCAATAAAATTGCAAAAAACGAACCCCGTCGCGGCGGGGTGGAAGTTCTTCTGAGCCGCGGCGAGCTCCACTACGGCCTTGCCACCACCCCCATTGGCGATGTCTGGGGCATTGGGCGACGTTGGGCACATAAGTTAAAAGGCGACGGTATCCATTATGCCCTTGATCTTGCCAATGCTCCTGAAAGATGGGTGCGCCAAAAGATGGGGGTTGTGGGTTTGCGCACTGCCCTTGAGCTGCGCGGTACAGCCTGCTTGGCTTTTGAAGAAGAAACACCGGATAAAAAAACCATCTGTGTCAGCCGTTCTTTTGGTGAAATGCTGGAAAGTCGGGAGGATTTGGAAGAAGCCATAAAAACCTTTGCCATGCGCGCAGCAGAGAAACTTCGCCGTGGTAAACTTGTCGCCTGCCAAATCTGTGTTTTTATCCGCACCAATGCCCATCGTGATGAGCTCAAACAATATCGCGCAAGTCAGACCCTTAGCCTTGAGTACCCCAATGATGATTCCCGCCTGATTGTTCAGACCATGCTCAAGGCCTTGCGCCATATCTATCGCAAGGGGTTTCAGTATAAACAGGCAGGTGTATTTCTGCTGGAACTTATCCCCAAAAGCAAAGCCACCCCTTCCCTGTTGGTCCCTGTTGATGAAAAGGCCACGCCGCTGATGCAGGCCCTTGATCATCTGAACAAACGCTTTGGCGAAGGCAGTGTAAATGTTGGGCAATGTAAAAAGACACGCCATTGGTATGCCACCCGCAACTTTTCCTCCCCGCGCTATACCACCTGCTGGCAGGAATTACCCAAAGTACGCTAAAGATTTCAGATAAGAATGAAAACTAATAAAAACATGTCACCATATGGGGATAGCGTGATAGGCTATTTGGCGCATATGGTTTTTTATTTATGAACACGGTGGTGACATGGCTGATCTTCCCCATATTCTTTTCGTTGATGATGAAGAACATATCCTGCGCGCGATTAAGCGGCGCTTGCATTATGGGAATGTGCAATGGAAATTTAGCTTTGCTGACCGCGCCACAAAAGCTGTCGAGATTTTAAATGGTGAAACTCCGGTTGATGTTGTGGTAACCGACCATATGATGCCACGCTTTAACGGCTATGAACTCGTGATGTATATATTGGCTGAACATAAAGAGGTCTCACCCATTATTCTGTCTGGCAATTGCGATAAGCTGCATCGAGAAGAGTTTGACCGCCTAGACGTTCCCTTCTTCGAAAAGCCTCTACCAACAAATGAGCTCATCGATACCATCACCACACTTTTAAATGAAAAAGAAAAAGCATCGGCTTAAAGCCTCTTTTCTCAACATAAAAATCATATGAAAACCAAAAAACCCCGCTTCAGTGAAGCGGGGTTTTGAAATGGTAGGCACTAGTGGGTTCGAACCACTGACCGTTCGATTAAAAGTCGAATGCTCTACCAGCTGAGCTAAGTGCCCTCATCAGAGGTGGTCCGAACTGCCGTGTGGCGTGTTGTCCGTCCCGTTTGGTGAGGCGGAACATAGTGGGGTCGGCCCCATTGGTCAACAAAGAATTTCAAAAAAATGAAAATTATTTAAAAAATGTTTATTTTCAAATAGTTGAAACTTCTTTCTTCCTTGTTTTTTTACACAAAAAAATCCCCCATAAATAATATATGGAAGATTTTTTATCACAAGAGAGTCCTGAATATATCTAAAGTTCACACCATTGCTCAGAATGGCTCAATCAAGAAAGAATCAGTCCTGACTTTCAAAACGCTCAAGAAGATTCTCTTTTACATTAGGGCTCACAAAATCCGTAATATCGCCGCCTAACTTACCAATCTCTTTCACAAAACGCGAAGAGATAAACTGGCATTTATCAGAAGCCATCAAGAAGACCGTTTCAATATCTGGCGATAGGTGGGAGTTCATCCCCGCCATCTGAAATTCATATTCGAAATCAGAAACCGCGCGCAAACCCCGCACGATGGTTTTTGCGCCTTGGTCTGCTGCAAAATTCATCAATAGGCTTTCAAAGGGCTTCACCTCAATGGTTGCGCCTGTGCGCGCCATGATGGCAGGCAATTCATGCTCCACCATCGCGACCCGTTCTTCTAGGGAAAATAATGGCCCTTTGCCGCGGTTGATCGCAACAGCAAGTACTAAATGATCAACGAGATTCGTTGCTCTTTCAATAATGTCGAGGTGGCCGTTGGTGACCGGATCAAAAGTACCCGGATACACACCGATACGCTTATTCGCCATGACACATGAACTCCATCAAAAGCAGTAAGACAGAATGTGCAGAAGCTTAACCCTCTGCACCCTCACTTTCGCCTTCCTGTTGGTCGGCAGATTGGTCTGCCTGTTGTTGATTTTCTTCCTCACCTGAAGGAGACTCTTCGCCCTCTTCAGAAATCTCTTCGCCATCATCGCCCATATCACGGAAACAGCTCACAGAAACAACGCTTTCACCCTCAGCAACACGGAAAAGCGTCACACCTTGTGTCTTGCGCCCTGCAATACGGATCTGGCCCACACCTGTGCGGATCAATTGCCCGCCATCGGTGACCATGATGATCTCGTCTTCTTCTTCAACCGGGAAGGAAGCCGCCACATTACCGTTACGCTCAGACGTTTCGATATTGGCAATCCCCTTACCGCCACGCCCTGTGGTGCGATATTCAAAGGAAGAAGAACGCTTACCATAACCACTTTCCGTTACAGAAAGCAGGAACTCTTCAGAAGCTTCCATCTCAGCGACT
Organism: Candidatus Terasakiella magnetica; assembly: GCF_900093605.1. Lineage (NCBI taxonomy): Bacteria > Pseudomonadati > Pseudomonadota > Alphaproteobacteria > Rhodospirillales > Terasakiellaceae > Terasakiella > Terasakiella magnetica. The sequence goes on along the minus strand of NZ_FLYE01000047.1, from coordinate 89,059 downwards.
TGTTCTTCGCTTAGACCTTCAGCAACCACGTCTTCATCACCACGGCGTTTGGCATTGGCATAACGAAGATAAGCATCGCGCTCATCGGCTGTCCATTTGCCACCGTTAAGGATCGACATAGAAATGACACGGTCTTCATCAGCCAGACGAATACCACGCACACCTGTTGAATTACGCCCGGCAAAGACACGGACATCTTCAACAGAGAAACGAATACATTGACCGTTATGAGTAGTTAAGAAGACATGATCATCCGGCGTACAAATCGACACAGCCACCATAGAATCACCATCATCAAGCTTCATGGCGATCTTACCGTTTGCCTTCACGTTGGTGAAATCAGACAACAGGTTACGACGCACCCCACCTGAGGCGGTGGAGAACATGATGTGCATATCCTTAGCTTCAGACTCGTCTTCCGGCAATTCCATCACGGTTGAGATATTCTCACCTTCATCCAATGGCAACAGATTGACCATTGCCTTACCTTTGGATTGCGGTGTCCCAAGCGGCAGGCGGTAGACTTTCATCTTATAAACCATACCGTTGGAAGAGAAGAACAACAGTGGTGTATGAGTATTGGCAACAAAGACATTTTCAACAATATCTTCGTCTTTGGTACTCATGCCCGAGCGACCTTTACCACCGCGACGTTGTGCACGGTAGGTATCAAGCGGCACACGTTTGATGTAGCCAGAGCTTGTGACCGTCACGACCATATCTTCGCGTTGGATCAAATCTTCAATATCATGTTCAAATTCAGCTTCTTGAATTTCAGAACGGCGCGGTGTGGCAAACTGGGTGCGCATATCAACAAGTTCGTTGCGCATCAAGGTCATCAGTTTTTCACGTGAACGCAGGATGGAGAGATATTCTTCAATCTCTACACCCAATTCACGCAGATCACCGGCGATTTTTTCACGCTCAAGCCCTGTTAAGCGGTGCAGACGCAGCTCAAGAATCGATTTGGCTTGAGTTTCTGAAAGCTGATACATGCCTTCAACAACCTGACGGTCCGGCTCATCGAGCAATTCAATAAGCGGTTCAACCTGACCAGCGCGCCATTTACGTTCCATCAACTGGCTACGCGCCGTTTGTGGATCAGGTGCTGCACGGATCAATTCGATCACTTCATCAATATTTTCAACCGCAACCGCAAGACCAGCCAACACATGGGCTTTGTCGCGCGCTTTACCAAGTTCAAAGATTGTGCGCCGTGTAATCACTTCTTCACGGAATTCAATGAAGGCCTGAAGGATTTGCTTCAGGTTCATCAATTCTGGACGGCCTTTGTTGAGCGCCAGCATATTCACACCAAAGCTTGTTTGCAGCGGTGTAAATTTGAAAAGCTGGTTCAAAACGATTTCAGGCTGGTGGCCCTTTTTGATTTCCACAACAACGCGAACACCTTGACGATCAGATTCGTCACGCAGATCGCCAATGCCTTCAATCTTTTTGTCACGCACCAGACCGGCCATATTTTCAATCATACGGGCCTTATTCACCTGATAAGGGATTTCCGTAATAATGATCGCCATGCGGTCTTTGCGGATTTCTTCAATATTTGTGCGCCCACGCATCACAACAGAGCCACGCCCGGTGTGGAAGGCGGAGCGCAAACCAGTTTGACCAAGGATAATCCCACCTGTTGGGAAATCTGGTCCAAACACATAATCATTGATCAGATCATCAACGCTCAGGTTAGAATCATCAATCAGGGCACAACAGGCATCGATCAATTCCCCAAGGTTATGGGGCGGGATATTGGTTGCCATACCCACCGCAATACCACCAGCACCATTAACCAACAGGTTTGGATATTGTGCAGGCAGAACCGATGGTTCCAGCGTGGTATCATCGTAGTTTGCTTTAAAATCAACTGTTTCTTTGTCGATATCAGCAATCAGGTTATGGGCTGATTTATCCATACGTGCTTCGGTATAACGCATGGCTGCAGGTGGATCACCATCCATGGAACCAAAGTTCCCCTGCCCGTCAATCAACGGCAAACGCATGGAGAAATTTTGCGCCATACGAACCATGGCATCATAAATCGCGCTATCGCCGTGCGGGTGATATTTACCCATCACATCCCCGACGATACGGGCTGACTTACGGTACGGTTTATTATAATCGTACCCGCTTTCCTTCATCGCATAGAGAATACGACGGTGAACAGGTTTTAACCCGTCACGTACATCTGGCAGCGCCCGTGAGACGATTACACTCATGGCGTAATCTAGGTAGCTGCTGCGCATTTCATCTTCAATGGAAACCGGGGCAATATCCATGCCCGAAGGTGTCTGTTCGTTGTCGCTCGTCAACTGAGTAACCCAATCTGTTATTACTTCTTAAAAAGTCGTGTTTTTTAGTCCTCTTTTCAAAAGGATAAGACACTTCTTTTTATTTGGTAAAAAGGTATAGCAATTTTCAAATTCAACAACAACAAAACTATGACGATTTTAACAATAAAAACGTTCCTTTTTCATCTTGCGGCCTTTGCCTGATCAAACAGATGCGATAGAGTATCGAAATCAGATCAATATAAATGAAATGACAAGATGCCGACAAAGCTCGCAAACGCCAAGCAATTGATCTTTTTTTCAATCTGCTTTTTACTTTTTTCATCACCAGCTTGGGCTGAACCCCACGCGGCTTTTATTTTTGTCGAAAACGCTCTTATTTCCCTCGTCTTTGCCATTCTTGGTCTTGCGGCAGGTATTTTCTTTTTTAGAGAAAAGCGCCATGAGATTGAAGATAGCCCCCATTCAAGCCGCTATCTGGCAGCCATTGAACGTATTTCTCAAGGCTTCACTCTTTTCTTGCGCCCCGATCAGGAGGCAACACCCAAGCAGGCCGTTGAATGGCTTTTGCGTGAAACCGCAAAAACAATTGATGCCTCACAAGTCAGTTTCTGGGTCTTTGAAAACAATCAAACCGCTTTAAAAGTTAAATATTTCTTTGATGCCCGCAGCAATAAGCTTCAAATCAACATGAGAATGTCAAAAGATCGCCACCCCGGCATCTTTGGCACTTTGCGCGGGGAACGTACCATTAGTTTTTCTGATGCGCGCAACGACATGCGCTGCCTTGACCTTATGGAGTCTATGCCTGAAGGGACCCAGCCAAAATCTATTTTGATTGCAACGGTCGGTGTTGGTAAACAAGCTCATGGTACCTTGCAGGTCAATACACGGCGGCGCCTGCGTAAATGGAATGACAGCGACAAACAATTTGCGAGTTCTATTGCGGATTTGATCGCCTTTTATTTATCTACACACGATTTACAGATTACAAAAAAAGCCCTGCAAGGTACCGAAAAACGTTTCCGCGACCTTGTTGATGCCAGCTCTGACTGGTACTGGGAAACCGATGAAGAACATCGTTTCAGCTATTTTTCAGAACAATTTACCTCTCAAACAGGTCTTCCACAGCAAAAATTACTAGGTAAAACACGCAACATCTTTGCTGAAGATGCGGCCATGAGTGCAAAATGGGTCAACCACTGGGATGACCTGCAAAACCACCGCCCCTTTCGTGATTTTCAATATTCAACTGAGGTCAATGGTCGCGATCTTTGCGTCACCATTAACGGCAAGCCCTATTTTGATGAAAATGGTGCCTTTCGCGGCTATCGCGGCACAGGCACGGATATTACGGAAACCAAAACATATAAAACCCGCTTTGAAGAAGGCATCAACGCGCTGCCCAACGGCTTTTTAATGTGGGATGCGGATGACCGTCTGGTCATGTGGAATAAAACTATTTTAGAAATGTTCCCGGTTATTGCCCCTTATGCCAACAGGTCTTTCACCTATCTGGAGCTGATCAAAATATGTGAGAGAGAAAATGCGGTTAAATATCCAAAGCCATTAACAGATGCTTTTTGTAGTGTGATTGTCGCCCAACATAAAAGCTGTACGAGCAGTGAGATTGAACTCAGCAATGGCAAGCACCTTCTTGTTCATGAGCATGCGACCTCAGAAGGCGGGATCGTTGGAATTTACACAGATATCACCAATATCAAAGCCCGTGAAAAAGAGCTCATCCAGAACAAACTCTATTCTGAAGTACTGACCAAATGCAGCAACGTACTTTTCCATGCCCGCAATGAAAGTTTTATCCTCTCTGAAATCTGCCGCATCATCACCGAGACACCACCGTTTGATATCGCTTGGATTTCCCTTTTCAATTCCCCCGGTCAATTGCCGGAATTTTTGAAAATCAACATGCAGCGCGGGCTCGATATCTCCTTGGTCGATCACCGCCCTTCCAGCACATTGAAACAAGCCTTTATCAAGCAGGAGTTCATGGAAATGAACGAGACCCTGCTGCAACAGGCCTTTCCAGATTTTAAAGACAGCTTCATACAAAGCGAGATTAAATGCGCCGGTATTTTCCCCATCTGGATCGACACAAAAATTGCCGGTTTCCTCAATGTGGCAACCAAAGAAAGAAGCAAATTCAAACAACGCCATATCAACCTGTTAAGAGAAATTTCCAATGATGTGGGCTATGGGCTCTCCAGCTTGAGGAGTGAACATAGCCGCCTGATTGCAGAAGAAGCATTGCGTGAAAGTGAAGGACGCTACAGAAGCCTTGTTGATATGTCACCTGATGCCATTTTGGTTTTGGATGAAAACAACAAAATCGTCTTTTCAAACCCTGAAGGCCATGCCCTGTTTGTGACGAAAAACCGCGTAGAAATCCTCAACAGACCGTTCCTTGATTTCATCGTCGAAGATAAGCCCATCTTTGCCCATGCCCCTGATTTTAAGTCTGAAGACCCAACAGAATATCTAAACTCAATCAAACTTCGAAAAACCGATCAAACGATCTTCGAAGCAGATATCACCTCACGCCCGGTTTCCTACGCTGGCTTAACCACACGCTTGCTGATTATTCGTGATGTGACAGAAAGAAATCGGGTGAATGAGCATCTTGCCCAAACCTCCAAGCTTGCCACCCTTGGAGAAATGGCAGCAGGTATTACACACGAATTAAGCCAGCCTTTAAATATCATGCGCTTTGCGGCTGAAGGCAGTTTGCTCAAAATGAGCAAAAATAAAATCACTGAAGAAGAAATTCAAAAACAGTTTGATCTTATCAGCATGCAAAGTGGCCGTATGGCCGATATTATCGACCATATGCGGGTCTTTAGCCGCAAAGATACAGGCAGCGTAGAAACCTTTGACCCCACACTGGTAATCAGTCAATCCGTGGATATGGTCGAAGCACAGTTTTTAGCAGAAGGTATTCAGCTTGAGGTGCGCTACCCCGCGCATTATGGTATGCTTAAAGGCCGCCCCATTCAGCTTGAACAGGTTATTCTAAACCTAATCAACAATGCACGCGATGCCATCAACCAACGCCATCAGAATTTAGGTGACGATGAAATTGCAGAAAAAATAATTTCAGTGCTGATGATTTATGATCAAGCCGATCATGAGATTAATATCGCCGTGACTGATAATGGTGGCGGCATCCCTGAAGAAGCTTTGGCAAAATTATTTGACCCCTTCTTCACCACAAAAGAAGTCGGCAAAGGAACAGGCTTGGGCCTTTCTGTTAGCTACGGCATTATTGCAGCCATGGGCGGCATTATCAGGGCGCGCAACATTCACAAAGGTGCCAGGTTTGATATCAACCTACCTTGTTTTACCCCTCAAGAAAAAGACGAACAACAGGTCGAAAATGCTTCCCCTCTTGAGATTGCACAGACTTATGATGAAGACAATACACCGGACGAAGACCTTGAGTTTGATGTAGATGGTGCCAGCGTACTTGTTGTTGATGATGAAATTTATGCGGCAGAAGCCATGATGGAATATCTCTATTCCCACGGCCTCCAAGTCAATATCGCGAGTAATGGTGAAGAAGCACTTGAGCTTTATGACCTTGACCCTGTCGATGTTGTCGTAACGGATATGCGAATGCCTAAAATGGATGGCTATGTGTTGATCAAAAACCTCAAGGAACGCAACCCTGATATCCCCATCATCGTTGTAACGGGCCATACCGGAATGGAAGATATCAGCCAAGAAGACCTAAATAGGCTTGCCTTTAGTATCCTTAAAAAGCCTGTTAGCCTGTCTGAATTATCATCACAAGTAGAAAAAGCAGCTCAATCTATTGGAAAAGATAAGATTTCTACTTTTGGTGATTGAGAATCGCGCGTCATTAACATATGATATGCGCAAATTTAAAAAGTGGAATAAAAATAAATGAAAATCCTTATTGCAGATGATCACAATCTTGTACGCGAAGGTCTAAGGCCTTTTATGGAAGAACTCGATCCAAACGTTACGATTGTTGAGGCTGCATCTTTTGACGAAGCCTATGCGCTTGCTGACAAAACAACTGGATTAGACCTTATTCTCATGGACCTGAAAATGCCGGGTATGAACGGCTTTGATGGGTTGATTAAAATGTGTGACACACACACTGATACCCCCGTTGTTATCCTGTCAGGCCATTTTAACCGCCATGATGTGCTTGAAGCTGTTGAGCGCGGTGCAGCGGGTTATGTGCCTAAAACCATCAGCGGGTCTGCCATGGTCAATGCATTGCGCCTTGTATTGTCCGGTGAAAAATATATTCCGTCCGCTGCCTTTCAAGATACACCAGAAGACAATGACGATAGCCCCATTGGTCGCAGCGCAAATAATGCAGCGCCAAAAGATGGCCCGCTGTCTCGTCTGAGTGATCGTGAAAAAGAAATCCTCGGTCATTTGATCGAAGGTAATACAAACAAGGAAATTGCGCGCAAGCTTGGCCTTCAGGAAATCACCGTTAAGGTCCATCTGCGCAACATCTATCGCAAGATGGAAGCAGCCAACCGTGCACAAGCAGTGCGCATTGCCCTTCAAAACGGCTGGCAGACTTAAAAGCGTCTTTTTTCAAAGAGACATAGAGACAAAAAAGAACCCTCTGACCAAAATGGTGAGAGGGTTCTTTTTATTCTTAGGCGTAAAGAAAAGGCTTATTCTTTAGAAGATGCCTCAGTGCTTTCCTGCACTTTGCTTTCTGCTTTTTCTTCAGCTTTACCAAGCTTGGCCGCACGTGCGCGTGCAATGATCACCAGCTTTTCAAGATCAGCTTCCGTACATAGACCCAATGTTACAGGGTTGCGCGGTGTGATATTGGTTGAATTCCAGTGCGTCTTATCATCAATCGCCTTAATTGTCGGTTTTGTAGTTCCCAACAGTTTTGCAATTTGCACAGGCTGTAATTCAGGGTGGTTTTTCAACAACCATGCAATACCGTCTGGACGGTCTTGGCGTTTTGATACAGGCGTGTAACGTGCACCTTTACCTCGTGCCTTAGGCATCGGGTTGGTTGATTTAGCAAGTTTCAAGCGTGAAGCTGGGTCAGCGGCACAACGGTCTAGTTCAGCTTGTGTAAGCTGACCATTGGCAAGCGGGTCAAGACCCTGCATTCCCATACCAACATCGCCATCGGCAATTGCCTGAATTTCCAACTCGTGCAAACCACAGAAGTCAGCGATTTGAATAAAGCTGAGAGCCGTGTTTTCGACAAGCCAAACGGCCGTCGCCTTGGGCATAAGAGGCAGCGCCATCTCGTTGATCCTTTTCTTACTTTAAGATGTCGATTATATAGAATCGACCAAAATGATATTTGCCCTACTATATAATCGACTTTTCGCTCAGGTCAAACCTCTTCCATGAAGAGAGATCAACTTTCTACTTTGAGCACGATTTTTCCGATATGTTGAGAGCTTTCCATCAACTCATGGGATTCTTTGGCCTGATCCATTTCAAAACTACTGTGCAACACAGGTTTCACAGCCCCTTTTTCAAGCAAAGGCCAGACTGTTTCCTGCAGTTCTTCAGCGATTTGTGCTTTTACTGCGAGGGGCTGCTGGCGCAATGTAGAGCCTGTGATTTGAAGCTGTTTCATCATCACGCTCATGAAATTAACTTCGGCTTTTGAGCCTTGTAGATAAGCAATGTTGATCAAACGGCCTTTTCTGGCCAAACAGCGGATATTGCGCGCAATATAGTCTCCACCGACCATATCAAGAATCATATTCACGCCTTTTCCACCTGTTGCTTCTTTGATCACATCAACAAAATCAGCCTCTTTATAATTAATCGCCATCACCGCACCCAGTTTGCGACATGCCTCACATTTTTCTTCAGAACCTGCTGTCGTATAGACTTTTGCCCCCAATACGGTAGCGACCTGAATTGCCGTTGTGCCGATTCCACTGGAACCACCATGCACAAGCAAGCTTTGACCTTCTTTTAAGCCCCCTTGAACAAACAGGTTAAACCAGACCGTAAAAAACGTTTCCGGCACAATCGCAGCTTCTTCCATGCTTAAACCTGCCGGGATGGGAAGGCATTGCTGGGCGGGCACATTACAATATTGTGCATATCCCCCGCCATTGGTTAGCGCGCAGACCTTATCACCCACACTAAGGCCAGCAACATCACCACAAACCGCAACAATTTCACCCGCGACTTCAAGGCCAAGCAGGTCAGAAGCCCCTGGGGGTGGCGGATAAAGCCCTTTTCGCTGAATAACATCAGGACGGTTCACACCAGCAGCCGCAACCTTGATCAAAACTTCACCATCAGCCAGCTCAGGACGTGCGCGTTCTGCCATTTGCAGGACCTCAGGCGCGCCCGGTTCGCTGATCTCAATACATTTCATCGTCTGTTGTGGCATAGCGCACTCACTTAATTATATTTCAAAAAGTCATTTGATAGTTGATAGAAAGAAATAACGAGCCTGCGCAAAAGTCAACGTTTGTTGCGCTGCAGCAACTATTTTTCTTGACCCATGCCATCACAGCCCCCTAGATTGGGGCCAGCCGAAAAGGCAAGTTTGACAGGTTGAGGCCATAAAAATAAGGGCTGTCGTTATTTATATAACGGCAGCCCAATTAATTTGTACTTCCTTCTTCTCAGAACAGTTTAAAAGCTTATGATGAGTTTTTTCATTTAAGCGTTGCCGTTTTGGGTGATTCCGGCTAGAAAGCCGCGTTTGGAAATTTTTCGCGATGATAGCGCGGACAGGGATATGACTGACAGAGCATTATTGCCCACGGGCCTAGAAGATGTATTACCGATCGATGCACAATATGAAGCATCCGTTGCAGACCATCTTATGAGTACATTTGCCTCCTTGGGTTATGACCGTGTCAAACCCCCAATGATTGAATTTGAAGATAACCTTCTTCAAGGCAGTGGCGAGGCTATTTCAGCCCAGACCTTCCGTGTGATGGACCCTGCCTCACAGCGTATGCTTGGGATTCGCCCTGATATGACGGTTCAGGTTGAACGCATCGCCTGCACACGCCTTGTCAATGCCCCACGCCCGCTGCGACTGAGCTATACGGGTCAGGTTTTGCGCGTTAAAGGCTCACAACTGCGCCCAGAGCGCCAATTCGGTCAAGCTGGTGTTGAGCTTATTGGTTCAGATGCACACAGCAGTGATTGTGAAGTGATTTTGCTGGCTGTTGAAGCACTTACAAATGCAGGGGCAAAAAACTTAAGTGTCGATCTTGGCTTGCCTTCATTGGTGCCTGCTATTTGCGAAAGCCTTGATATTGATGATGAAACAAAATCACAATTGCGCACAGCCCTTGATCGCAAAGATGCCGCAAGTGTCAAAGCCCTTGGTGGTAAGGCAGCAGATCTATTTAGCATTTTGCTTGATAGCGCAGGCCCGGCAAAACAGGCCATTGAGACGCTTAAAAGCTTAAAACTCGACGGTAAAGCCCAATCGCTTTGCCAGTCCCTCATCAGTGTGTATGAGCTGGCAATAAGCCAAAGCCCTGAGCTTAACATCACAATTGATGCGGTTGAAAACCGTGGCTATGAATATCACACAGGCGTGACCTATACATTTTATGCCAAAGGCGCACGCGGTGAATTGGGCCGTGGCGGGCGTTATGTGGCGGGTTCTGGGGAAGCCGCAGTTGGCTTTACCCTCTTTATTGATAGCCTCATGCGGGCCTTGCCAAAAGCACAGGCCCCTGAGAAATTATTTGTTCCTTTTGGAACTGATGCACAAGAAAGCGCGAAATTGCGCCAACAAGGCAATATCACAGTTAACGGATTGCAAGACGAATCTGATGTTTCGGCAGAAGCCAAACGTCTGGGATGCAGTCATATTTTCTTAAACGGAAAGATTGAACCGCTTGTCGGTTAAAGCGGTAAAACGGAGTATATACCAATGACAAACGTAGTCGTAGTCGGTTCCCAGTGGGGTGACGAAGGTAAAGGCAAGATTGTTGACTGGCTTTCTGAGCGCGCAGATGTGGTCGTTCGTTTCCAAGGCGGTCACAATGCTGGACATACACTTGTTATTGATGGTGTAAAATATAAACTCAGCCTGCTGCCTTCTGGCACAGTGCGTGGTGGCAAACTTTCTGTTATCGGTAATGGTGTGGTCATCGACCCCGCTGCCCTGCTTGAAGAAATGGACACCATTCGCGGCCAAGGTGTTGAGATCAACCCTGAAAACCTGGCAATTGCTGAAAATGCCTGTTTGATCCTGCCGGTTCACCAAAAAATCGACCATGTGCGCGAAGAAGCGTTGGGTAAAGCCAAAATCGGCACAACAGGTCGCGGCATCGGCCCTGCCTATGAAGATAAATGTGGTCGCCGCGCCATTCGTTTTGGCGATCTGGCTGACCCAGATACATTGCCTGCCAAGGTGGAAAAACTTCTTGCCCACCATAACCCGCTGTTGCGTGGTCTTGGTCATGATGAATGGAGCGTTGAAGAAGTTCTCGCCCCTCTTTTGGAAATGGCCCCAAAACTGACACCATATTCACAAATCGTCTGGCAACTGCTTGATGATGCCAAATCCAAAGGCCAACGCATCCTGTTTGAAGGTGCGCAAGGTACGTTACTTGATGTTGATCATGGTACAGTACCGTTCGTGACGTCATCTAACACCGTTGCAGGCCAAGCTTCTGCGGGTTCTGGTATGGGTCCGGGCTCACTGGATTACATCCTTGGCATCACCAAAGCTTACACAACACGTGTAGGTTCTGGCCCCTTCCCAACAGAATTGTTTGACGAAGTTGGTCAAGGCTTAGGCGAGCGCGGTCACGAGTTTGGTACGGTTACAGCACGCAAACGCCGTTGTGGCTGGTTTGATGCGGTTTTGGTCCGCCAAGCCGTTAAAGTCAACGGCATCAATGGTATTGCCCTGATGAAGCTAGACGTTCTTGATGGTATGGAAGAGCTTAAAATCTGTACAGGTTATAAGCTTAATGGTGAAACCATCAAACATCTGCCATCAAACCCGGCACAACAGGCTGAAGTTGAGCCCGTTTACGAAGTGATGGAAGGCTGGAGCGACAGTACAGAGGGTGCACGCACCTGGGCTGACCTGCCTGCAACATGCGTGAAATACATCAAACGCATTGAAGAACTTATCGACACGCCTGTTGCGGTTTGTTCAACAAGCCCTGAGCGTGAAGATACAATTTTGGTGACTGATCCGTTCAACGGGTAATTATCTCAGTCCTATAGATTTACACTTAAAAAGCTCTGGATGATAAATCTGGAGCTTTTTTTATATTTATTCACACCCTTTTAACAGTTTAGCTTTTATGATGAATGAGATTTTCGATATGATTTCCGCTACCATGTGCACAGTGGTGGGTGAAACATACCGAAATTGGGCGTTATAGAAAGATAAGATCCATAAATGGCCGAACAGGAAAACCAAAATGCACAAGATCAGGCTCAAGCCGATCAAGCTGCAGCTCAGCCAAAAGCTGAGCCACCAAAGGCAAAGGGTAAACCCGTGCCTCCTGTTGTGCTGGATCGCTATAACATTAACCCCGCCATGCCGATCCCTGAACTTTGCACCCCATCAGCCAAAGCCTATGTAGCTGAAGACAAACGTAATACCGAGCGCAAACTCTTCGCCCTTGTTTGCCCGCCCTTCCTTGGGGCCCGTACTGGTGTTATGGATGTTTTAAAAGGCGCGAATATTCGCGGATCCATGAACCTTGTGGAATGGGGCACCGTTCACTGGCCCTTAATCAGCCAGCGTACCGTTGTTGTGATTTATGAACGCCCGACAGGTGGACGCCTGCTTGACCATCTGGGTCAAATCTCTCAACATGAAATGGTGCGAAAAATCATCGAGCCCTTATGCCATGGCTTAATGGAACTGTCTTCGCGCGGTGTTTCGCATCGACAAATTCGCCCCTCCAACCTCTTTTTCCTTGATGGCTCCCTTGACCGTTTGGTCCTTGGTGATTGTACAACCGTACCACCGGGATATGACCAACCCATTCTTTTTGAAACGTTAGAACGTGGCGCTGCCCCGCCTGCCGGGCGTGGGGCTGGCGACGTTGCCGATGATATGTACGCCTTTGGGGTGTCTGTCATCTTTGCCATTGCCGGGGGCAACCCTGTGCCGCAATTGCGCACCGATGATGATATCCTTTATTCAAAGATGATCGAAGGCTCCTATACCACACTGATTGGTCAAGAAGTCATACCCCCAAATATGGTGGAATGTCTGCGCGGCCTTCTCTCTGATGATGAACATGAACGCTGGAGCCTTGAACAGCTTGATCTCTGGATCAATGGTCGGCGTTTAACCCCCATCCAGAAAAAGTCTGCACGCAAAGCCAAACGCTATATTGATTATGCCGGGCGTGAACATTTCAACACCCGCACGCTTTCCCTTGCCGCAACACGTATGCCCAGCCAAGTTGACAAGCTTGTCAAAGATGACATGTTGGAAACGTGGCTCAAGCGCGACTTGGAAGATTCTGATCTCTCCGCTGCGGCCTCAAACGCCATTCATATGGCACAATCACAATCTGGTGATAAAGATGTGCTGGCAGCCCGTATCGGGATTGTGCTCGATCCGACCTTACCGATCCGCTACAAGGATTGCTGGTGTATGCCTGATGGCTTTGGGACAATGCTTGCCCATTCCATCTTACATAAAGGTAATGCAAACTCACCGATTGAATTGATCACCCGTGGCCTGCCACGCGCTTGGTTTGATGCTCAAGATACCTATAACCCGGTCTATGTGGCCCTTGAAAAGAACTTTGACCAGCTTCTTGATTTTGTTCAAGAACGCAAAATCGGTTATGGGGTTGAGCGCGTCCTTTATGAAACCAACCCGACCATGGCCTGTCAGAGCCCCTTGTTGGTTGAGGAATATGTCACAACCATTAAAGACCTCATGCCCGCGCTTGAGCGCATTTCAGCCAAGGTCGATAAAAAGAAAAAACCGATTGATCGCCATATTGTCGCTTTCATTGCAGCACGGCTAAACCAAAATATTGACCCTCATGTCAAAGCCGTTGGCGATGATCGTGAAGAGATTGCGACATTAGGCATGCTCAGCCTGCTTGCCCTTGTGCAATGGCGCACCAAAGCGGGCACCATGATGGGCTTTACCAGTTGGGTGGGTGCCCATATGGGCCCCGCGATCAAAGCCTATCACAGTAAATCCATTCGTGAAGAGCTTGAAAAAGAAGTCCCAAAACTTATTCGCAAAGGTAACCTTGCTGACCTGTTCAACCTGCTTGATAATGCAGAACAGCGCGCGCAAGATCAGATAGAGTTCGATGAAGCTTGCAGTGAATTTGAAGAAGCTGAAAACGAAATAAAAGACATTCAGAATAACGAGAAATCCCTGCAGAAAAACTCAAATCGCATGGGGCAACAAGCTGCTGCTATGACATCCATTGTCATCTCCCTGTTAATCATCACCGTGACCTTCATCGGTCGGCTTTGGTAAGGGGAAACTATAATGGCAAAAGCAAAAATGACGGTGAAGAAGCAACAAGGCGGTGGCCTCATGCTGCTTGGCATGATGGCACTGTTTGCAGCTGTTATCTTGATGCTGGTTTCCATGGCATCACTGGTGCTTGTCTGTTTTGGTATGTTGCCAACATTTGTCGCCGTTCTGATTGACCGCTCCCCACAACGCTTTGCATTCATCAGTGTTTTAGCCATGAACTTTGCCGGTATTTTCCCTTATCTGCTGGATTTATGGATGGGAAGCAACAGTATGTCTGTTGCCATTGATACCCTTACCGATGTGTTCTCTCTCTTTTTGATGTATGGCTCAGCGGGTCTTGGCTGGATTTTATTTATTGTCACACCCCCCATTGTTACCACCGTCATGACCTTTATTGCCCAGCGACGTGTTTCTGTCTTGCGCGCAAGCCAAAAGAAACTACTTGGCGAATGGGGTGATGCGGTCACTAAAGAAGAGGTGGTTGGCGAGCCCGGTGAGGCCAAAGAACCCGGTGCACCAGCCGCAGAACCCAAAGCCCCGAGGGGCTAGAGTATTTCAAAGAAAAAACGCCCGATCCATGATCTGGGCGTTTTTTTATAGTTAGATTGAGAAAGCAAAATCAGAAATTATCACGCATTTCCTTTTCTTTCATGCGTTGTTCAAGCATGGCATTTTTCATAGATTTTTGTAATTTTTCAAATGCACGTACTTCAATCTGACGAATACGTTCACGCGATACACCATATTGCTGAGATAAATCTTCAAGTGTCGTTGCCTTATCTTGTAAACGACGCTCAGTCAGGATGTGACGTTCACGCTCATTTAAAATACTTAAGCCCGACTCCAGCATAATACGACGATTATCAAGCTCTTCTTTTTGAGCGAGTTCTTTTTCCTGATTAACCTTGTCATCAACCAACCAGTCAATCCACTCACCTTCCCCATCCATACGTAGCGGGGAGTTCAAGCTATGATCTGAACTGGCGAGACGGCGGTTCATCTGAATGACTTCTTCTTGTGGAACGTTCAGTTTTTCAGAAATCGCTGTCACATGCTCTGGGTGGAGGTCACCTTCTTCAATGGCCTGCATTTGCCCTTTAAGCTTACGCAGATTGAAGAAAAGCTTCTTTTGGGCCGCTGTTGTGCCCATTTTGACAAGGGACCAAGAATGGAGGATATATTCCTGCATAGAGGCCCTGATCCACCACATGGCATATGTTGCCAAGCGGAAACCACGTTCGGGGTCAAAGCGTTTTACCGCCTGCATCATCCCGATATTGCCTTCTGAGATAAGTTCGCCAACAGGTAGGCCATAACCGCGATAGCCCATTGCAATTTTTGCAACAAGACGCAGATGGCTGGTTACGAGTTTATGAGCAGATGCATCATCTTCACGGTCTCGCCAATTAACGGCCAAACTATATTCTTCCTCGACGCTCAGCATCGGGAACTTTCTGATTTCATTAAGGTACCGGGAAAGATTACTTTCCGGTGTGAATGTAAGTCCTAAGGTATTATTCGCCATGTGCCATTCCCCCTATCGGATATGGATTACACGGATAGCTCGGCGGAACCACCCGTCATGGATGCCCTCCTTAATTAAATCCCCTTCACTATTTATAGTACCTAACTCTACAGCTCGGGTATAGATAAAAATTATATTTTCTTCAAAAAGTCACATAACTCGTTGATTTCAGAAGGTAAGTCATTTTCAAAATGCATCTCTTCTTTTGTTCGCGGGTGCAAAAACCCTATAATATATGCGTGTAATGCATGGCGTTGGAACCCGCTAAATTCCGCCTTTTGCTCTGCATTGAGCAAACGCAAAAACCGTGGCGGCGTGCGCCCATATAAAGCATCCCCGACCACCGTATTGCTTTTATTGGACATATGCACCCGTATCTGGTGGGTTCGCCCCGTTTCAAGGCGACACTCCACTAAAGAGGCATGCAAGCCAATCTGCTTAACCAAGGAATAATTGGTCGCAGCTGTTTTTCCGCCCTTTGTAACCACCGCCATTTTTTTGCGATTCTGCGGACTACGCCCGATATTGCCTTCAATGCGGCCCTTTTTCGGCTCCGGCAGACCCCAGACCACAGCTAAATAAGCACGCTCAAGGGAGTGTTCAGCAAATTGTTCAGATAAGGCCACATGGGCAATATCGTTTTTCGCCACCACCATCAGACCGCTGGTCTCTTTATCAAGGCGATGGACGATCCCGGGGCGTTTTACCCCGCCTATACCGGAAAGACTATCCCCACAATGATGCAGCAAGGCATTGACCAAGGTCCCGGTATAATTACCTGCCGCGGGATGAACAACCATACCAGCAGGTTTATTCAAAACAATCAGGTCATCATCTTCATAGACGATCTCAAGCGCAATATCTTCGGGCTCAGGCTCATATTCCTTTGCTTCAGGAATTTTAAAAGAAAAACACTGTCCTGATTTGACCCGAAGCGACGGGTCGGTTATGGTCTGGCCCGAAAGAGTAACTACCCCTTCTTCGATCAGGGCTTTTAGTCGTGAACGCGATAGACCACTTTCTCCTAAAGAAAGAAGTTTATCCAAACGAATCCCTTGATCTTTGTCTTGGGTGGTTATTTCAAATGTATCTGTCATAATCACTAAGCTAGAGTAAAAAAGATGGGAAGAACAGTACTGGTTTCAGCCGTTGTCGGCATGGGAGTTTTAATCATCCTTGGCATGATTGCTCTGGTTTACGGCCTAATGCAGAAGGCAGACAACCCTGATTTTAAATTTTTTGATCTGGCAACAGAAGCACCTGAGCTTGAAAAAGCGCTAAAAGACATTGAAGTCCCGCTTGTTGGCAAGAAAAGTGAAGCTGAAACAGTTGCCCCAACAGCGGCCCCTGTAAGCGTTGTGGCCCCAGTGCGTGCTTTTGGCGATATGCGCATTGAGATCCCAACAGGCTATAAAGTGGTGGAAACCGATATAGATTCTCAACGCCTTGTGCTGCGCCTCATCAATGAGGTAGGTATTAACCGTTTGATGGTTCTTGATATCAATACGGGTGCAAAACTTGGTGGATTGTCCTTACACCCTGCTCAATGATCCTCTCACAAGCTGATTTTGATCGATTATTAGACTTCACAAAACAGGCCCATCCTGAAGAATGTTGTGGCCTGATTGTGGGGGATGGGGAAACTGTTGAGCGGCTCATGCCATCCGCCAACATCAGCACAGGCGATAAGACAAAAAGTTTTGAGCTTGACCCAAAAGTGCGTTTTGAGCTGATCCGTGAAAGCGGGGAGCGCAGCCTGATGGGGTTTTATCACTCTCACCCCAATGGAAATCCTTTTCCATCAAAAACAGATCGTTCCATGGTTTATGAGCCCGAACTGCTCTGGGTCATCACCACCTGTAAAGAAATCAAAGCTTTCCGCTTTAATGAAACAAATCAGGACTTTGAAGAGATTCCCATTCGGGTTAAGCTATAAGAAAGCAAAAACCGAACTGGAGGGTGAGATGAATTTCTGTAGCGATAATACGACTGGTGTCTCCCCGGAAATATTGGACGCTCTCACCCAAGCCAATACGGGTACCGCCATGCCCTATGGTGAAGATGAGCTCACAGCAAAAGTTCAAAAACGCTTTAACGAGATATTTGAATGTGAGACCACTGTCTTTCTCACCAGCACAGGCACATCGGCAAATGCCTTGGCCTTAGATGCACTGACGCCGTCTTATGGTAGCATTTATTGCCATAAGGATTCTCATATCAACTGTGATGAATGTGGTGCACCAGAAATGTTTTGTGGTGGGGCAAAGCTCATCACCCTGCCCGGCCCACACGGCAAGCTCCACCCCGGTGAGCTGGAAACTGCCCTGGCTGCCACCAATGATGCGGTTCACCACACCCAGCCTGCCGCCTTGAGCATCTCACAAGCCAGTGAAGCCGGCACCATTTATGGCCCGGCTGAAATCCATCACTTAAGTGCTGTTGCCAAAGAATACGGGCTCTATTTCCATATGGATGGGGCGCGCTTTACCAATGCGCTTTGCACAGTTGAGTGCAGCCCGGCAGAACTCACATGGAAAGCTGGTATTGATGTGCTCTCCTTTGGCGCGACAAAAAACGGGGCCATGAATGCTGAGGCCATTATCTTCTTTAATCAGAAACTCGCACGCGAAGTTGGCTATATGAGAAAACGCACAGGCCATTTACATTCTAAAATGCGTTTTATCGCGGCCCAATGGGATGCGTTTTTAACCAATGACTTATGGCTTAACAATGCCCGCCATGCCAATGCTATGGCGCAAAAACTCAAATGCGGGCTTGAAACCATTGCAGGGGCTGAACTTTACTTCCCTGTTGAAGCAAACGAGCTGTTTATCTCGCTGCCGGAAAACACGCTACAAGCATTGGAAGATGCGGGATATGGTTTTTATCGCTGGCATGATGCCGGATCGCCTTTGATCCGATTAGTCACAAGCTTCAACACCACAGAACAAGACATTAACGGCTTTATTCAAACGGCCCTTGAAGCTTCATAACGCGCTTTATACGCCATTGCCCAATCTTGTGACACCCGTTGTGATATTGACGTTACCTGCTGGGTTCTCAACACCAAATTTATCGGCAAATTCTTTGAGCGTTTGACCTGTCCAGTTTTTATAAATTTTATCCACTGTACCTTCAGCCAATAAACGCCCAAGGTTTTTGTCCCACAAAACAGCCAAAGGCTTATTTTTCTCGCTAAAGCCCACATATTGCGGGTCAACCATCACAGGGGGCATCAAGGCGCGCACCGCATAGCTCTTGTCTTTTAAGGCATTCTGCGCCCAGAAATAATCTTCCAGATACACATCTGCACGCTTGTGATGCACCATCATAAAGCCACGGTAATCATCTTCCTGCGTATCAGATTTGTCACGAAAGTTCATGACATTCCAACCCTTAAAATTGGAAATTTCTTCTGGATATTCATACGTGTCGATTTTCAACCATGTCTTGCCGTTGAAATCGTCAAGGGAGGTGAAACGCTCTATGGGATCAGCACTATGAACATAAGCTGTCATCACCCAAAAGAGCGCGTGATTTTTACCAACAATGACACCTTCATCATAGGGTGTCACCCCGACAATACCGTCATAGCCGCCCTTTTCAACGCCAGCTAAACAACGGTTAAAGGGAATAATATCAAAACTTAAAGGACGGTTGAGACGTTGGGCAATTTCTTTTGCAATATCAACTGCAATCCCCTGAGCCTCGCCTTGATCATCTTTCAAGGCGTAATAAGGCGGCCATGATTCCGTACATATCTTGAGCGGCTTTTCTTCTGCAAAACTAGCTGCACTTTTAAACAGTACAATACCAAACAGCAAAAAAGCCAATGTCGAATATTTCATAGCAGCGCCCTTAATTTACCTTAATCACATCATAATGTTAGAAGCGATTAACACCTTGGTCAATTCCCTTAATAGTATTTATAAAATACATATTAAGACGAACTACATTTTATAACCGAGGCGCAAGCCGCCCCAGTGACGTCCCTTCACGTTAATCGGTGCAGAAACATCCTTCATAATGATGACGTTGCCCCCACCCATATCACGTAAATATGTCTGCAAGAGATAAGGTTCTTCATTGCGCGCGGCTGCAAAACAGGTGCGATCTTTGAAGAAACGACGATTACGGCAATGGGCATTGTTCCAAACCGGGTCTGAACCTTGTTGCTCAGAATAGATTTTGTTATGAGTTGGAATAAACCCTTCAAGGTTCGCCGCCACACAGAACCCCACACGATCATCAAAATCAAGAGCAGGTTCTGCAATCGGTGTAAAGACACGATCCGTAATACTGACAAATTTAGTCATATGTTGCAGTGGGTCCGTACCCGCAATCTCTTCGTAGTTTTCATCAAACAGGTCTTCAATTGAGATATTGCCGCTATCGATTTCTTTCTCCAAGGCCAATTCAATCTGTTTTGCACGTGATTGAACTTCCTCCACAAAGGGCTGGTCCATGGCTTCATGACCGTAGAGATAATCCCCAAGGCGGATATTAAGATAATCATCAAGCTCGAAATTAACGCTGATTTGCAAACCATCAACTTCCACGACCTCAGCACACATAAAGCCGACATTTTCAAGGTCAAAGCTCACTTCATCACCAACCTTTGCCTTGCCACCACTTAAGCGCATAACCGCACTTTTTTGCGTTAAGGTCAGCACTGTATAATCAACGGTTTCCCCATAAAGGGTTAGTTGACCTTTTTCTTGAGCATCCGCTGTACGCATATGATGGGCAGAAACATCAGAACTTTCCATAATGATCTTAAAGCGATCCACCATATCTTGAAGCATGGTCATCACTTCACCAGAAGATGAGCGAACAAGATTAGTCACTTCACCCACTTCAGCAGATTTATCAAGGATCACACCGACGCGTTCTGATACCCCACGGGTGTTATCCGCAGCAGTCTGGGCATTAGAGCTGATTTCTTGGGTACTGGCTTCTTGCTGTTCAACAGCGCCTGCGATATTGACAGAGATCGAATTAATTTCATCAATTGTATCAGAAACCACCTTGATGGATTTTGCCGCGCCTTCGGTCATATCCTGCACGCTTAAAATCTGCGTGCGGATTTCATCAGTGGCTTGGGCTGTTTGATTGGCTAGTGTTTTTACTTCACTTGCAACAACCGCAAAACCTTTACCCGCATCCCCCGCGCGCGAGGCTTCAATGGTTGCGTTAAGGGCCAACAGGTTTGTCTGTTCAGCAATCGTATTAATCAGATTAACAATTTCGCCAATCTTCTGTGTTGCAGACAACAGGTCATTAACCGTTGTTGTGGCTTGGGAAGATTGATCAACCGCTTCGCTCGCAATCAAGGTTGTGCGCGACATCTGAGTGGCAATTTCACGACTGGAAGCGGCAAGCTCTTCAGTGGCGGCGGCTACAGCCTGCACATTTTCAGAAGCCTGCTCAGCAGAAGATGCTGCACTATTAGATTGTTCTTCCACATCCGTTGTGGCGTTAATGGCATCTTGTGTTGCGGTTTGCAACGTCTGGCTTTGGCGAACAGCTTCGGCAACAGTGCCATTCACTTCACCTTCAAGCGCATCTGATAAAGACATCATCTCACGCTTAAGCGCTACTTCACGGTCTTTTTCCGCCTTGAGAACTTCCACACCGCGCAATTCATTGGCGTTGGTCTTAAAGACCTCAAGGGTGCGGGCCATAGAGCCGATTTCATCTTGCTGATGCGTGCGTGGAATAGAGACCTCGTTATTGCCCTTGCTCAATTCATTCATCACGTTTCGGATATCTGTAATAGGGGACAGCAGACGAACCCGTGTAAACCAGATAAAGAAGAGCAAAAGTGAAAGCAGCATCAACGAGTAAAGAACACTCGCTGCGGTAAGAATATCACCAAGGTCCTGTACACCTGAGACGATTGTCTCAAGTTCCTTGCGATCAGCAACATCTGACATGAAGCTTAACAGGTAAATAGAAGCCCCTGTTCCTGCCACCATTAAAAAGGCAAGTAGACTTGGTATGATCAGACCAATAGCCTTGATCGTCATATTCTGAATAAAAGACATATATTGCCCCCCTTATTATTTTATTATCCATTATAGGGGGTTAACCAGTTAGTATGCAATTACCTCTAGGTATTAGCTCATATGGATCACGTATTTATACATATACCCAAATGTAGCACATCACATTTGTGACCAGGCTTCGATGCCGCCACGCAAGTTTGTGACATTCTCATAACCTTGCTGGCGCAACCATCCTGTAACCTGCATGGAGCGCCCCCCAAGATGGCACATCACCACAACAGTCTTATTTTTTGGAATTGAATCAATATCTTGTGGCACTTCATTCATAGGAATTTCAAGCGCACCTTCAAAAGCATGAGACGCGATTTCAGCCGGTTCGCGCACATCTAAAACCACATGGTCGTGATTATCGTCTTGGTATTTCTTTAATGTTAAGACATCAATTTCAAAAGGTAACGCGTCACTCATCGTAAACTCCAATTATCAGTTATTTCTAATTTAATAACGCATCTTCAAGAAATCAATTAAAAATCCATACCTAAATCAAGACAAGGCGCACTATGGGTGAGCCATCCAACAGAAATGACGTCCACACCACTTTGTGCAATGGCGGGGGCCGTTTCCAATGTCACGCCACCAGAAGCTTCAGCAACGGCGCGACCATCAATCATTTTAACGGCGTCTTTCAGCATGTCAGGGCCCATATTATCCAACAAGATCACATCCGCGCCTGCTTTTAAACCTTCTTCAAGCTGGGTTAAATCATCAACCTCCAGCTCAATCTTTACCATATGGCCGACTTTGCTTTTTGCACGTTCAATAGCTTGGGTAATTCCGCCACAGGCAGCAATATGATTGTCTTTAATCATCAAGCCATCATCAAGCCCAAAACGGTGGTTAAAGCCCCCACCGCAACGAACGGCATATTTTTCAAAGGCACGCAGGCCCGGTGTGGTTTTGCGCGTACAGGTGATGCGCGCTTTGGTGCCTGCCACCGCATCAACGATTTTGCGGGTTTCAGAAGCAATACCAGAGAGGTGACCAAGATAGTTTAACGCCACACGTTCCCCGGTCAGGATTGCACGGGCTGGACCTTCTAAAACACAGACCGTATCGCCCGGTTCAACCCGTCCGCCATCGGCGATATAGACTTCCATATCCACACGTGGGTCAACCAGATCAAAGGCCATTTCTGCAATATCAATTCCGCTAAGCGCACCAACTTGGCGTGCATTTATGGAAGCTTTCACCCAAGCATCATCATCAATAACAATGTCGGTTGTAAGATCACCACCACGGCCCAAATCTTCTGCCAAGGCAGCACGAACGCTTGGTTCAATAAGGATAGGAGAAAGAGGTTCTACTTTTACGCCGGCTTCTGACATGAGTTTACTGTCCCTTGTAAATCGGTTCCGAGATTAAGGCCGCGAATAAATGCATCGACCTCTCGTAAAGTTGTTTTATGGCGTTGCGCCTGTTTACTGTCGGTTTCTGGATAGTCACTTCTAAAATGACCGCCACGACTTTCGCAGCGCTCCAATGCAGAAACCAAAATCATTTTCGCGGTGATGAGGCGATTTTTAAAGAGCGGGCTAAAGCTTGCCTTGCGCCCTTCCCAGCTGACCACTTGGGCCAGAGCCTCATAAAGGCCTGCCTCATTTCTCTCAACACCACAGGCGCGATAAAGCAGACTGGCAAGTTGACCGGTTAAATCAACAGAGCCACTCCCTGTTGGCGCCACCTGTGTTGATAAAGCATCGCCCTGTGATTTCATCAAAATATCTTTTGCCACACGCCGCCCCATGACAACGGCTTCTAACAAAGAATTACTCGCCAATCGGTTGGCCCCATGCACACCTGTACAGGCAACCTCACCCACAGCCCAAAGACCATAAAGACTACTGCGCCCTTTAAGGTCCACATCAATGCCACCCATGTGATAATGCGCAGCTGGTGTAATGGGAATGGGTTCAACCCGTGGGTCAAGGCCAGCATCGCGGCAATAGCCCCATACGGTTGGAAAACGTTCTGGAAAGTCTTGGCCCACAACCTTTGTGGCATCAAGAAAGATTTTTTCGCCATTTTTAACACGGCGCCAAATGGCACGCGCAACCACATCACGTGGGGCAAGTTCTGCATCTTTATGCACGGCTGGCATAAAGCGAATGCCGCGGCCATCAATCAAATGAGCGCCTTCACCGCGCAAAGCTTCGGTCGCAAGAGGCATGGGTTTAAGGCCCACATCAATGGCGGTGGGGTGAAACTGTACAAATTCCAAATCGGCCAAACGCGCACCAGCTTGCGCCGCCATAGCAAGACCTTCACCACAGGCTTCTTCAGGATTTGTCGTATAGCCAAACAGGCCACCAATGCCCCCTGTTGCAAGAACAACTGCATTAGCCTTGACCAAAACATCCTGCCCAAAAGCATCTTTGGCAAAGGCACCTTTAACACGATTATGTTCCACAATCAGCTCATAGGCCTGACAGTTTTCCATAACGTTAATATTGGAGGTATGCATCAAAGCTTGACCAAGCGCGCGCATAATTTCCTTACCTGTGCTATCCCCATTGGCATGGAGAATACGGCGAAAAGAATGGGCGGCTTCGCGCCCTAAGCGCAAATTACCTTCATCACAGCAATCAAAATTAACCCCCCATTTTATGAGGGCGTCAATCAGCTCAGGCCCTTCATGGGTGATGGTATGAGCAGCTTTTTCACAAGAAAGCTCAACCCCCACATCAAGGGTATCTTTTTTATGATGTTCAGGGTGGTCTTTATCACCCATGGCCGCTGCAATACCACCTTGCGCCCACGCACTGCTTGAGCCCTCGCCCACAGGGGCTTTTGCCATCAAGGTAATATCAAGCCCTTGAAGGTCAAGCGCGCTGACAAGGCCCGCAGCCCCAGCACCGATAATTAGAACGTCTGTAGAGACCTGTTCCATCACGAAGGTTCGTTAGCTCGCTGAAATCATAGCTTCAATAGAAGCGCGTGCAGGCTTGGCAATCGCATCATCCACAAAGACTTCATTTGACATATCACGCAGACAATCAACAATTTTCTGCAAGGTGATCTTTTTCATATGCGGACACATGGAACAAGACATAATGAATTCACTATCTGGGCAATCTGCACGGATATTATCGGACATGGAACATTCTGTGATCAAGGCGACCAATTCAGGCTTTTTTTCTTTCACATAATCCGCCATGCCTGTAGTGGAGCCAGAAAAGTCAGCCTCATCCAACACATCAGGTGGGCATTCTGGGTGGGCAAGGATCACACATTCAGGATGGTCTTTGCGGATTTGCTGAATATCTTCTTTGCGGTAAAGCTCATGCACTTCACATTGGCCCGCCCAAGTCAAAATCTCAACATCTGTTGTTTTGGCAACATTGGCTGCCAAGAACTGATCCGGGATCAACAGCACTTTATCGCTACCAAGGGATTCGACAACCTTCTTGGCATTGGCTGAGGTACAGCAAATATCCACATGCGCCTTCACATCAGCAGATGTATTCACATACGTGCAGATCGGCACACCGGGGTTATCTTCGCGCAGTTTTTGCACATCTGCGCCCGTGATTGATTCAGCCAGTGAACAACCTGCTTCAGGGTCAGGGATCAAAACTTTTTTAGATGGGTTCAGCAACTTGGCAGTTTCGGCCATGAAATGCACACCACAAACCACCATCACATCGGCATCAACTTCTTTTGCTTTAACAGCCAAAGCCAAAGAGTCCCCAACGATATCAGATACACAGTGAAAAATATCACGAGTCTGATAGTTATGGGCAAGAATCACTGCATTGCGTTCTTTCTTCAAGCGAATGATCTCATCCACATAGGGTGCAATCACAGGCCATTCTTCCGCTGTGATATGGCTTTTTACCCGCTCATAGACAGGGGCCATACGCTCAGCGATTTCAGCAGTAAATTCAAATTCTTCATAGGCCTTTTGGGCTGCGACATTCATCTCAAAGCTCCTTATGCTCAAAAAGAGCATATCTGACGCAAAAATGTAGGGAGGCTTTTTTATTAACCTCCATTTGAGCATAAGTTATGCGTGCAGCGCACAATCGTCAAGTTCTTTTTGGAATGATTGTCATTAATGTGTAACAAGCTCTTAATTTAAAAGAAAAGTTTCTTTTATAAGGAGCTATCTTAACGTTTACCTACAGGCAGCTTTGGCCCCGCCGTTAAACGTTCAGCCAAAATATCACGCACGTAACGGAAGGTTTCAGCCGGGCGACCGCCTGTGCGGCTTTCATATTTGCCCGTACCTTCAACCAGACCACTTTTTTCCACAAGACGGCGAAAGTTCTGTTTATGAAGCAAATTGCCCGTGATCGCCTCAACCGCTTTTTGCAACTCAAACAAGGTAAAGGTCGGGGGCACCAATTCAAACACCACCGGGCGATATTTAAGCTTACCGCGCAAACGTCCCATTGCAGTGGCTAAAATCCGGCGGTGATCTAAAACCATCGTGTGACTATGATCCTGTACGCTCGCTTCAAAGCCCTGATCACGACGCGCCTCAGTTACAAGGCCTGCTTCATAAAGAAGCTCGTAGCGCTCGAGCACACGGTCTTCATTCCAGCGCACTTCTTCAGAGCCAAAACAAGCATCAATGCGGGCAAATCGTTCACGGATTTCAGCAGGGCTTGGTGCAGTAGCGGCCCAATTTTCAAGACCGGGCTCAATCTCTTCACTGATGATAGCAGGTTTTCCTGTGCGCCAATCTTCCCATGGGAAATAACGATACCAGTTTTGCCATAAAGCCTCCCCCGCCCCAGACGGCTTGGCTTCTTGCGCCAGTGCGAGGTAACCAATGGAAAGCACGCGCGCGCCCAGTTCCTGTTCGCGCGGATCGCGCCCACGATCACCAAAAGTATAAAGCTGTTCCACATAGCCCAGATCAAGCTCGGTCTGTTCTTCCACCCAATTGCGCAAACCCATATCAAGCGTGCGGTGATGTTCTGGATAAAACGGACCATAAGGCAAAGCTTCCAGCGTATTTTCACTGAGCTCTTCACCTTGGCGTGCAACCCCTGCCTCATTTGAAGCCAAAGCATGATCGACCCTGCGCACAACGAGAATACGTGGTTCAGCATCCGTTACCGCAACGATAACAGCCGTCAAACCAATTTGCACATTCCCTGCATTGTTGAAATCGTCAGAGCCAAAGCCTGTCATAGATTATTCAAGCCCTTTAATCACCGCATGACCGGATGTATCCGCAAATTTCGCCAATTGCTCATCACTGGCTTTTTCCTGATATTTACCTTTATATTCGCTATAAGGCATACCATAGATCACTTCCTTGGCATCATCCATGCTCAGTTCCACATCATGTTCGTTTGCGGCTGCCTTATACCATTTTGCCAAACAGTTCCGACAAAAGCCTGCCAAGTTCATAATATCAATGTTTTGAACATCGCTTCGGTTTTGTAAATGCTGAACAAGTCCGCGAAAAGCTGCTGCTTCAAGTTCAGTACGTGTTTTATCGTCCATTTCTTTTTCCTTTATTTTTCTGCACAAGAGATACAAGTCGGTGTGGCGGGATCTAACTCCAAACGTTTTAGTGCAATTTCTTCATCACACGAAACGCAATAACCAAAATCATCATTTTCAATGCGCATCAGTGCCGCATCAATGCGTTGGAGTTCAACCTTTCTGCGTTGATCAAGGGCAAGGGCCATGGCTTGGCCTTGTAAGGCATCCATTCGCGATAAACGCCCGACCTTGGACTGGTCCAGCTCAACAGGTTCGCGCCCTTCCCTGCTTTCTTCTTCAAGTCTAAGGACCTCAGCCCTTAATTCCTGCAAACGCATTTCAAAGGCTTTTACATCCAATGAGCCCGCATCATTCATCGAAATCCTCTTCAATCGATACAGGGTTTGAAGCCAGATAAGCAGAACTGTTCATCACCAAGCTCACCAATTCCGGCTGGCGGTTCGTGCCCGTTTTGCGAAAAACCTGCTTTAAGTGAGAGCGCACTGTATTCATGGAAACACCTGCTTCATCCGCAACGGTTTCAAGTTTTTTACCCACGATCAAAGCCTGGAGCAAACGGGCCTCTGCATCGGTCAGCCCATAAAGGCGCGCCAATACATTGGTTGGCGGCTCGTTGTGCATTTCAGGGTCATTGATAAAGACAGCCACATTCCCATCATCAGAAGACACATCATCTTCATCAGGCAGCGGCACAACCAGTAAGGAGAAAGAGCGTTTCATGGAAGGGCGCGTAACAATCATCGCGCCGCCTTCGCGTTCTTCATCATCACCAAGATCAATGGCTGCATCGCTGATCATGGCATGAAGGTTTTTTGTTTCGCCAACTTTGGCTGTTCTAAAAATGCCTGTTGGGCCGACATCTACCCCATCGCTTTGGGCAAAAATGTCACTGGCGTTATTGTTCATAAACAGGACTTGAGCCGTCTTATCAACAATCACAACCCCCATGGGCAGCTGGTTTAGGGCAGCTGCACCAAAGTTGGTTTTTTTATCATCTGCAAATTCATCACCGCTGAACATTTCAATATTGGCTTCAGGCACAAATGTTTCACCTTCAAGCACGGTTTCAACCGCTTCCAACATCTGTTCTTGGCTGAAGGATTTAAACATATAGCCCGCAACGCCACATTCCAGCGTTTTGTTAATTGCTTTTTGGCTTTCCGTTGCTGAAATAATGATGACCGGCACTTCTGGTCTTTTGCTTTGAACCGCACGAATACCGTCAAGCCCCTTCATGCCGGGCATATTCAAATCGGCAATCACCAGCGAGAAATCCAAATCCTGAGAGAGTACCTCCAGCAAATCAGGATAGCTGATTGCTTGTAAGATATCCGCATCGGGTTCAATTTTTCTAAGAACCCCTTTAACGCCCTCTAAGAGAAGAGGATGATCATCGGCGACCACGAAGGTTGTTTTCATTGTTTATTCAATACCCTGTTATCATTCTTGTTTATAAGGTAAGCGAGTGATTGTTCAGGTCAATTTCTTTTTTAGGTCTGCCCTGGGAAAGTTTTCACCTGTACACTGCGGATAAGTTGTCTAAGCTTAGCGGGACGCAAAGGTTTGTGCAATAAAACGAAGCCACTGGATTTTGCTTCTTGAATGCGATCAGGTGCCGTATCACCTGTAATAATCGCCGCTGGTATCTCCTTACCAAGTTTTTCATGGATCATTCGAATGGAGTCGGCACCGGTAAGTTCTTCCTGAAGGCGATAATCAGCCAAAATTAAATTTGGTATCTCATCTGTTTCATCTAACGCATCCAACGCTTCTTGGGTTGAACCTGCTGCAATCACATTATATTTCCAGCCTGTGATCAATTGCTGCATACCTTCAAGAATGTCAGGTTCATCATCGATCACCACAATCAGTGGCACATCCCCACCACTGAGCGCGACTTCAACGGGTTTATCTTCTGTCTCAATGACCTGTAATTCACCTTGAGGGACAAGAACACTAAAGGTCGTGCCCTTGCCCAATACAGATTTTACACTTAAAGAATGATTGAGCAAAGTCATCACCCGCTCAACAATAGCCAACCCAAGGCCCAAGCCCCGGCGGCGATCACGCGCAGGGTTATCAAGCTGCTGGAATTCTACAAAAATATCGCCTTGTTTGTCTTCTGGTATGCCCACACCAGTATCTGAAACCTGCAATAAAACATGCTGTCCACGGCGGCGTGCACCAAGTAAGACTCCGCCTTCTTGGGTATATCGAACCGCATTGGACATGAGGTTCGACAGAATACGTTCCAATAACACCGGATCACTATGAACAGCCAAATCTGGGCAGAAGGATTTCAGCACAAGGCCCTTTTCCTGTGCCCGTGCCGTATGCTGTTTAATCAAACGCTCAACAAGAGGGCGCAACATAACGGGGCCTTTTTCCGCCTTCATCACGCCTGCATCCAGTTTGGAAATATCAAGCAGCGCATTTAACAGGCCACGCAAAGCTTCCAGACTATCTGAAATATTGGTAATGATGCGCAGATCACCTTCAGAATTTTCATTCTTTACTTTGCGGCGGCGATCTTCCAAGGCAGATAAAAACATGCCAATGGCGTGCAGAGGTTGGCGCAAATCATGACTTGCCGCTGCCAAGAACTTGGATTTAGCCTTATTGGCATTTTCAGATTCAAGACGGGCCTGTTCCAAACGAGTTTCGGCTTCAATACGGTCCGTAATATCAATAACCAGTGATACAGTACCGCCATCAAGGGTGGAAGCCTCACTGACCTGAAGGTAGCGACCATTTGAAAGGGCCTCCATAAACACGCCGCTTGGCTTTTCACGGAATTTTCGACGCCTGTCCGCATAACCATGGCCATCGCGCACCCCATGGCGTTCTTCCATCTGCATAACCAGTTCTTCAAAGGTGACACCCGGGCGAATACGGTCATTGAGGATTTTATAATATTGATAATATTTACGGTTACACAGAACGAGGCGATTTTCATGATCCCACAAGGCAAAGGCCCCGGGCATGATCTCGTTTGCTGCCATCAGGCGGCTTCGCGCTTGGGTTTCAGCCGTGATATCGGAGCCCGTCCCGCGATAGCCCATGAAGTCGCCTTCGGTATTAAAGATCGGCTTACCGCTGAGCTTAACTTGGCGCCAGACCCCGTCCGGGCATTTGATGGAATAGATAAAATCACGAAAACGTCGACGATTTTTTAGATCATTACTGTGATGTATCCATTTATCAGGGTCATCAACATCACTCCCTGTAACTTTACCAAAATCAGGTTTAGACACCCCAAGGATATCGTCGCGTGAAAAGCCGGTAATTTCAAAGAAACGGTCTGAAACCAAGGAATAGCGCAACTCACGGTCTGTTTCCCACACCCAGTCAGACGTTGCTTCTGCCACATCGCGAAAACGTGCCTCACTGATGCGCATTTCTTCTTCACGATGGTTAATCTCATCCACCAGATAGCGCAAGGCATCTGCCATATCAGAAATTTCATCATGGCCTTTAATGGAGATTTCAGCTTCGCCACCTTCAGCATGAATGCGCATGGATTGCTTTAATTCATTTAGACGCGTCAAAATACGCCAGATAAAGGCACCACCGATTAAGCTAAGAACAATCACCGCACCAAGTACGATATTGGTCAGAAGGGTCGTGCGCACTTCAACGAGCTGTTGGAATTCTTGGCTGTTTTTCTCAATCCCTTCGCGCATCCGTCTAATCAAATCGTTGACTGAATAGACAAAGCGGCTGGAAAGACGCTCATTAACGGCTAGAATTCCTGAAACCCTCTGTAAAACAAGGGTTTGACGTGCCTGTAATGCAATCAGGCCATTTTCACCTAAGGCAATATTGCGTAAATCTGTAATAACATTGGCCTGCCCTTTACCTGATGTGAGCTTACCTTCATAGACCTTGATCTCTTCAAGGCTTGTCAGCAGACCTTTTCTATATCGCTCAAAACTGGCCTGATCCTTGATGGTTTCAAAAATCAGCAAACGCTCGATCAAATCATTAAAGGAATTGTACCATTGTAGATTTTTCTTTTGGTCATATTCAGATTTGCCCCGTACCAAGTTCTGGAGTTTTTTATTTCTTTTTTGTTTGAGCTCACTGATCTCGATACGCTCCTGAACAAGTTGATCAAGGCGACCATAATTCTCCAGTAGCTGTTCACGCGTCATATTAATGACTTTGAGAACATCATTATCAACATCATATGTACGAAGCGATTGGACAATTTCTTGCAACCAGCGCACCCGATCAGCAATACGAAAAGAAATGGTTTCACGCTGGGCCTGTGTGGTCACGCGCACCAACATGGGCGCACTGGCAACAATCGCTTCACTTTGTTGACCAAGTTGATAGGCAAGCGAGATAAGGCGACCTCTTCAATACCTTTGTTAAATTTCTGAATGGAGAAAATGCCCACACCAGCTGCTGCAACGGTAAAAACCACCGCCAAAGCAAAACTGGTAATCAGTTGAGCAAAAACACCGAAACGGAAACCACCCATCCTTCTTATGCACCGCTATAAATTATTATCGTTACAAATTGATAGTAGTTTGTTTTACCTCAAAGTTGAAACATTTAATTCAATCAAAAAACAGGCAAAAAAAAGGGGTGATAAGAAACCTTATCACCCAAGTCCGCCGAGAAACTACGTCGTACTCAGAACCCCAAATTGGAGAACTGTTTAGATAATGATCGATTGAGATGAACTTGGCTTCACCCAAACAGGTGATATATGAAATTAATTTCAAAATATTTTATGTGAATGAATAAAAATACGCACAAAAAAAAGGGTGACAAGAAACCTTATCACCCCAAGTCCGCCGAGAAACTACGTCGTACTCAGAACCCCAAATTGGAGAACTGTTTAGATAATGATCGATTGCGATGGACTTGGCTTCACCCATATAGGTGAGCTTTACAACTATTTTCTAATTTTATAGGAAGAATAAAATGCGGACAAAAAAAAGGGGTGATAGAAACCCTATCACCCAAGTCCGCCGAGAAACTACGTCGTACTCAGAACCCCAAATTGGAGAACTGTTTAGATAATGACCGATCTCGACGGATTTGACTTCACCCATATGGGTGAACTGTTAAAACTTTTTACAAAAATGGCCTTAAAAACAATCAGCCTTTTTCTAATGCATTGATTCCAGCTAAAAATTTCTTCGCAGTTCCCGCTTTAAGAAACTCCAATGCGCAGCCCAATTCTTTATCTTTTTTCACACCAACCTCAGGACAGCCCTTAATAGATGTATTACCCAAGCTACCATCTTTACTATGGCGATTATCATTACTGTAGGATTTAGCGTTAATTACATTGGGCAAGTCTGCTTCGCGCGGGGCTTTAAATTCATGTTTCGCCCCTTTTTCTTCTTTTGCCTTTTTATCTTTTTCGTCTTCTTTAACCTCAGGCACATCCAAACGAATATCCGGTGCTACCCCAACTTTTTGGATCGTGCGCCCTGAGGGCAAGTAATAAAGTGCAGTGGTCAAGCGCACAGCGCCTTCGCGCATCAATGGCATAATGGTCTGGACAGAGCCTTTCCCAAAAGTGCGACGCCCCATCAAAATAGCGCGGTTATGATCTTGCAAAGCCCCTGAGACAATTTCAGAGGCTGAAGCAGAACCGCCATTAATTAAGACAACAACGGGTAAACCTTCTGCCAGATCGCCACCACCAGCACCATAGTTGCGCACGTCTTTCTCATCACGCCCGCGAATAGAAACCACATTGCCATCGTCTAAGAACATATCGCTCAGGGCAACAGATTGCTGCAACAAACCACCTGGATTATTGCGCAAATCAAGGATCACCCCTTTTAAATCATCACCAAGTTTATCTCTCGCCATATCAAAGGCTTTGCGCACATCACCTTCCATACGCTCAGAAAAAGAAACAACGCGCACATGCAGATAATCATCATAAAGTGCCGACTTAACAGCACGCACCTGAATGATATCGCGAATAATCGTCACATCAAAAGGGCTGCGTTTTTCACGATCAACCGTTACTGTGACCGGGCTCCCCGGCTTGCCACGTAACGTGCGCACCGTCTTAGTCAAGGTCCATTCCTTAATGGAAACCCCTTCAATATGAGTAATATGATCCCCGGGTTTTAGCCCTGCACGATCCGCGGGTGTATCTTCAATGGGAGAAACAACATTAAGGAAACCATCGCCTTGTTGAACCTCAATCCCCAAACCACCAAACTCACCACTGGTATCAACCATCAGTTCCTGAAATTCCGCAGGTGTCATATAGCCTGAGTGCGGGTCAAGCTTTGCCATCATGGCATCAAGGGCAACCTCAACCACCTTGGACGGTGTTGCGAGCCCTTCTGGTGTTCCATCGTCTTTAGAGTTCAACCAGTCTTTATCTTTGCTATCATTAAGCCCTTCAATGGCATAGGTAATCAGGTCTTGATCAGAGACTTGCGTCACATAGCTTCTGCGCACCACCTTAAAGGCATCAACAAATTGATTAAACTGGTCTTTTCGTGTTCCGTCTTCTACCGATTTCTCATGATACACCGTTTGAAAACGGGCTAAATCTTCCATGGCAGCCTTGGGTAAACCATGGGTCCCCGTTAGCGAGGATACCCAGCGCCCCATTGGCCCATCATCAATTGCACAGCCACTGAGTGAAGGCAAAAAGACAGTTCCCACTGCCAAGGTAAGCACAATCATAAGAATAGAAGGAAGGCGAGACCAGAGATTCATCAAACGGGCTTTCTATTATCGTTCAGTTGTTTGAAATATAGGGCCTTCGCACCAATTTCTCAACACCATAAAAGAGAAAACCCCTACATATGGCAGGGGTTTATCTTAGCAGAGAATGAAAAGGATACTCTTTAGGATAAAGAATTAACCATCTGCATTCATTTGCTTGATCAATTCGCCAAGTGTCTCAACCGCTTTATCATTTGGCACCTGACAAGTCCCGGCATTTTCATGACCGCCACCATCGTATTTCAACATCAGCTCACCCACATTTGTGCCAGAGCCTTTATTCAAAATAGATTTACCACAGGCAAATACGGTGTTCTGCTTTTTCAAGCCCCACAGGACGTGAATGGAAATATTTGTATCAGGATAAAGCGCATAGATCATGAAACGGTTCCCCGTATAAATGATATCTTCTTCACGAAGGTCCAGCACCACCACATTATCGTGCACTTCACTACAACGTTGAAGCTGTTCGATAAACTTGGGCTCATGTTCCTTATACATATCCACACGTTCTTTAACGTCTGAAATTTCAAGGATTTCTTCGATCGACATGGTCGCACAGCTTTCGATCAAATCCATCATAAGCTGATAGTTTGAAATGCGAAAATCACGAAAACGTCCCAAGCCCGTACGTGCATCCATCAAGAAGTTAAGCAACACCCAACCATCTGATTTGAGGATTTCTTCGCGATTAAAGCGGGCTGCATCACCTTTATCCACAGCCTCCATCATTTCATCCCAACTTGATGGGAATTCACCATGACCACCGTAATATTTCCACACAACGCGCGCAGCAGAAGGCGCATCAGGGTCAATAATATGGTTTGACGGATTATCTTCAACGCGCAGGGTTTCACTCAAATGGTGATCAAATGCAAGGTGGACCCCTTCAACATAAGGCAGGTTTGTTGTGATATCACGGTCCGTTATGGCAACTTTACCGTCTTGCATATCTTTTGGGTGAACGAATGTAATATCGTCAATCAGGTCCATTTTTTTCAAAAGGACGGCACAAACCAATCCATCAAAGTCGCTTCGTGTGACTAACCGAAACTTTTCCCCCATGTCAAAACTCCTTATTCTAAGCGCCGAGGCTTCTAACCTCATGGGAAATTTAAATTCTTTAACTGATACGTTATCCTAAAAATAAAACAGTTTCAAAGCTTTCAAACGGCTTTTTGAAAATTTTTATAAAATTTTAAAATGCACCCAACATCATTTTGACGCTGGTGATCAACAGAAAGACTGCAAAACCTTTTTTAAGAAAGGCAGGATTTACGCTATGGGCAATCTTGGCCCCCAAGGGCGCACATAAGACGGTCATGGGCACAATTAGGGCAAAACCAAGCAAGTTAACATAACCGATAGAGCCCACTGGTAAGCCCTCAGCCCCATAGCCAGATAGGATAAAGCCAATGGCCCCGGGCAGTGCAATCACAAGCCCGATACCCGATGCGCTCGCGACTGCCTTGCGCATGGGGAAGTTATACGCACTTAAAATCGGTACACTAATGGAGCCACCACCAATGCCCACCATCACGGAAATAGAACCGATTACAAAAGCAAAGATAAATTCAAGCGGCTGACCGGGAAGCCCATCGCGAATATGCCCCCCTGTTTTGCTAAACATCATGCGAAGGGCAACGATGAAAGCAAGGATGGAAAACATCACGGTGAGGACTTGGCCTTTTAAAAAAGCCGCAATTACTGTCCCTGCCACCACGCCAATCACCACACCGGGCGTCCAGCTTTTCAACAAGGCCCAATCCACCGCGCCTTTTTTATGATGGGAGCGCACCGATGAAATGGAAGTGGCAACAATGGTGGCAAGTGAAGTTCCCACAGCCACGAACATGGCAATATCCGCACTCACCCCAAACATTTGAAAAAGGAAGAACAGCACCGGCACAATCACAATGCCGCCACCGACTCCGAGTAGCCCGGCTAAAATGCCTGCAACAAATCCGGTCAATGCAAGGGCACCAACGATTTGCATTAGAAATACAGGATCAGAAATTAAATTTTCCAATTTAGCCTCTTTCAATCAAACAAAATGGATATTTTTGAGTAAGGCAAACCCAAAGCCACCTTAAAAACAAGCTTTTTATCCAGTTTTCTTGCCTCATACCACATATTAAGTTACCTTTTCCAAGACAAATCTTACATAAGCTGAGGACAACTCATGGCAAATGGCGCAGAACTAGACATCTTTAATATCACAGCAGGACTTGCTGGTGGTCTGGCAATTTTTCTTTTTGGTCTTGAACAACTCTCTGGTGGCCTAAAAGCGGTTGCCGGTGAAAAGATGAAGACCATCTTGGCGAAATTGACCTCAAACCGTTTTATGGGGATGTTCACAGGAGCCTTTGTCACAGCGATTATTCAATCCTCATCGGTGACCACCGTACTTGTCGTTGGTTTTATCAGTGCTGGCTTGATGAAGCTTTCCCAATCGGTTGGGATCATCATGGGGGCCAATGTCGGCACCACCATTACAGCCCAGATCATTGCCTTTAAGATCACCCATTTTGCCATGGTCATGGTCGCTGTGGGTTTCTTCATGTTCTTTTTTGGCAAGGCCGATAAGTTTAAGCAATATGGTAATATGCTCATGGGCTTAGGCATGGTCTTTTTAGGCATGAACCTTATGTCAGAAGCCATGAAGCCACTGCGCAGTTTTGAGCCCTTCCTTGACTTGATGGTCTCCATGGAAAATCCGTTTCTTGGGCTTTTGGTGGGCGCAGCCTTTACCGCACTTGTTCAGTCTTCTTCTGCCACAACCGGGATTGTCATTGCGCTTGCTACCCAAGGCTTACTGAGTTTACCCGGTGGGATTGCCCTCATTTTCGGGGCTAATGTGGGAACCTGTGTCACAGCCATGCTCGCCTCCATCGGTAAACCACGCGAGGCCATCCGCGCTGCTGTTGTGCATGTGCTGTTTAATATTGCCGGTGTGTTGTTATGGATTGGCTTTGTTGATCAACTCGCCGCGGTGGTCAGGGATATTGGCGGGGAAGAAAGCGGCACGGCACGTGATATTGCCAATGCCCATACCATTTTTAACGTTGCAAACGCGTTCCTCTTTATCTGGTTTGTTACCCCTTTTGCAAGATTGGTTGAACGGCTTGTCCCGCTTGAGGCTGATAAAAATGCCATCTCGGTCAAACCGAAATACCTTGAAGAAGATTTAATTTCGACCCCCTCCATCGCGCTCAATGCCGTGCGCATGGAAATTGGCGAGCTGGGCAAACATGTCCAAAAGATGATGACAGCTATTTTACCTGCGACCCTAAGCGGCACGCGCGGCACTTTGGATAAGGTGGCTGATCTGGATAACAATGTGGACCAGCTTCATATGTCCATCATCAAATATGTCCGTCAAATCGGTTCTCAATCCCTTGGCGATACGGATATGCGCGAGGTTGTGCGACTGATGTCTGCGGCCAACCATATTGAAAATATTGGCGATCTTATTGAGCGCGACCTTGTCGAAATCGGCAAACGTCGCATTGAAGAAAAAATCGTTGTCAGCCCACAAACAACCCACCTTCTCAAATCCTTCCACGGCAAGGTTGATGAAGCACTTGGGTTGGCCTTACAGGCTTTACATGATGAAGATGTGGAACTGGCCCATAAAGTTTTAAATATGAAATCATCCATCACCCATGATGCGGCACAAATTTCCCAACATGGGGCTGAGCGCCTTCTTGTAGATGGGGATAACCGCCCCTTGATATCCCTGTTACGTGATTTTTATAGGTTTATTCATTAAAGAGTTTCTACCACAAATACGATCAAATGCCGATAGCAAAGGGTAGATTATTTCATTTTAAACCGTTACGTTTATTACAAAATAATGATCTACCCTTCTATTTCAAGCAATTGCTCAGCTGCGCGCTCATCCCCAGCCTCTTGTGCTTTTAAAAGCCAAGCCCTTGCTTTTGCAATATCAACTGCGCGACCTTGGCCTTGAAGGTACATATTTGCGATATTGATCATGGCTGTTGTATTTCCAGCCTCAGCGATAGGAAGCCACAGCGCGTAAGCCTCGTCATACTGCCCCATCTTATAAACGGCATAAGCTTTAAGCGAAGTGATCATTGAATGTTTCTGGCTGTCTTTCTCACCAAACCCTTGGGCCAAAGCCGGGGAATTTACTGCAATAACAAAACATAACAACATCATCATTCGAAACATATTCATCTCCCATTACCTATCTTCATTTAAGTAGACCTTTTGCCAATTGAAAGTACGCAGGCGTTTTTTTACGATTTAACCCTAAAAAATGCGAAAGGTCTGTCATGCGCTATGTATTCGTTTTCTTATTCCTCTTTGCTTCCCTAAACGCCCATGCTTTTAGCGGACAAAAAACCATTTACCTTGAAGACAAAAGCCACAAGAAATTAGCAATCGCCACCATTTCCTTTGAAAAGGCACAAGCCGGATATGACTATAAAATCACCTATCAGGAAGAACTTTTTGGTGATTTCTTCTTATCCATGCGCCCGTTTCGCTGTTATGAGACCAAAGACCTCTATTGTCGCCAGCCCTATCCTTATGAGCTTACCAAAACCATCACCGAGACAGATTTCAGATCGCTGGAACATGACCTGCTCTTTATCGCAAGAAAAGCCAATGAATATGGCATTGATCCCTATAATGGGCGCTATTACATCCTGCAAAAAACCGATCATGGCCTAAAAGGCACGGTCTATGGCGTGGACCTTAATGTCATTGCTTCCCCACCGGAAGATAACGATATGCATCCCATCAAACATGATGAAATTGATGAGATGGAAGCTGACAGCGTGCAGTTCCCCACCCTGCTTATTGAGTAGCTTTGCGTGGATAGGCGGCAATTTCACTCAGCAAATGCCCCCCAGCGCCCCAGCCATCACTTCCTTGTGAAAACCAATAAAGATTTTCATAGCCCAGATGTGCAGCGCGTTTCACCGCATTCCACGACATCCAGCAGGATTTTAAGCAAAAGAACACAAGCGACTTTTGCTTATTATCACCTGTAATCGCCTTCAGGCTTTTTGAAAAATAGAGCTCTTGGGCAGGCGTTAAAGCCCCG
The DNA here is from genome assembly GCF_900093605.1 of Candidatus Terasakiella magnetica. NCBI lineage: Bacteria > Pseudomonadati > Pseudomonadota > Alphaproteobacteria > Rhodospirillales > Terasakiellaceae > Terasakiella > Terasakiella magnetica. The sequence goes on along the minus strand of NZ_FLYE01000047.1, from coordinate 50,448 downwards.
CGTCCCACATCAGGTAACCAGAGACTATTGGGGATACTATGGCGGGGGCGCACACGCAGCCATTCCCCATCAATGCCCTCAGTTAACAAACTGCCAGAACCAATCACATCAATAAAAAGCGCTGAGCCCTTTTCATGCAGTTCCTTTGCCTGAGCAACCGTGAGAACGCGCCCGCCCGGCACATGGTTTGGCACAGGTGCTTTATAGCGGTTCATGCGGTAGCCCTCAGGCAAAGGCACGGTTTGTGCGCACGCACTTAACAAAAGAACAACAAGCCCGAGCCACCTCATTTACGCGGCCCTTTTTGCAAAATTCCTTTTGCAGGATCGTAGCCCATAATAGCGACCATAATAAATAGAACCGTTGCCCCACAAGTGATGCCAAAAGCCATCTCGTTAAACTTGCCATAAAGGGCAAAACGGATCATCTCAACCGCGTAGGTAAAGGGATTTACGTGGCACAGTTCCACCAGCAGCTCACTTGATTCGGCAATTTTCCATAATGGATACAGCGCGGAGGAGAGAAAAAACATCGGGAAAATGACAAAGTTCATCACGCCGGCAAAATTCTCCAACTGCTTGATCCATGAGGATAACACCATACCCAAAGCGCCGAGCATGACACCCGATATAATCAGGATGGGAAAAACCCGAAAGTATCCTTCAAGGGGCAACTCAATGCCAAAAGCAAAAGCGATAAGCAAGAAAACATAGACTTGTAAGATCGAGACCAAAGCTCCGGCGATTAACTTGCCTGAAAGCAAGAACCAGCGCGGCATGGGCGCTGTCATCAACACCCGCATAGAGCCCATTTCACGGTCATAAACCATGGAAAGCGAGCTTTGCATCCCGTTGAAAAGCTGGATCATCCCCATCAGGCCAGGAATGATATAGACCTCATAGGTAATATAAGTCTCATAAGGCTCGATAATTGAGACCCCAAGGGCAGAGCGAAAGCCCGCAGCAAAAACAAACAGCCACATTAACGGGCGCACAAGGGCGGCAAAAAACCGCTCCCTTTGCTGCAAAAACCGCAGTAATTCCCGATTAATCACCCCGATGAAACAGACCCAATAGGCACTCATGAAGCTTGCCTCACCTCAGTAAAATGGGCAAAAGCCTGATCAAGACTACCATATTGTTGCACCATCATTTGGGCAGGTTGTGCTGTTTTAACTTCACCTTGATGCAAGACCACAACATGGTCATCAAGGCTGATTTCATCAATCAGATGCGTTGCCCATAACACGCCAACGCCGTCTTCCTTACACAGGCGATGGACATGTTCAACAATGGCTTTTCGTGAAGGCACATCAAGCCCGACGGTTGCTTCATCAAGTAATAAAATTTCTGGCTTATGCAGCAAGGCCCGTGCTATTTCCACACGGCGTTTATGCCCACCATTGAGCAAACGGACCTTTTCATGGCGGCGCTCATAAAGATCAAGGCGGACCAGTTCTTTTTCAATGCGCTCATCCCGGACTTTTCTGGCAAGCCCATGCAGGGCCGCAAAATAACGCAGGTTTTGTAAGATGCTCAGGTCCAGATCAAGGGTGGTCTGTTGAAAGACGATGCCCATTTTTGATAAGGCTTTTCGAGAATTACCAACAATATCAACTCCGCCGACTTTCAGCGCGCCCGCATCGGCATTAATCAAGGCAGTGGCTATGGAAAAAAGCGTGGATTTGCCCGCCCCATTTGGCCCTAACAAGGCGGTAAAGCTCCCCTTTTCAATGGAAAAAGACGCATCACGCAAAGCGGCCTTCCCATTCCCGTAGGAATAGGAAAGCCCATTAACTGAAAAGACCTCTGTTTGCTTTGTCATTTACGGCTTAACTGCCACCCCCCATGGATATCGACCGACTTTAACCGATTTGATGGCTTCTTGCTTTTCCACATCAACCAAAGTCACATCACCACTCACGCCATTTGTGGTCAACAATTGCTTCTCACCCGGTAAAAATTCCATATGCCAGACACGACGGCCCACCAGAATATATTTTTCAACTTCATAGGTTTTGCGGTTTACCACAGCCACATGGTTAGCCGGGCCAAGCGCCACAAAGGCATATTTACCATCGCTAGTTAAACGCATCCCCACGGGCTGCACGCGGTCTTGATGAATGCCTTTGATCGCAAATTTAATCTTTTTCTTAATGGTGAAATTTTCCGTTTCAATCACAGAAACCGTGCCACCAATTTCAGAAGAGGCCCAAAGCAGACTGTCATCTTTTTCAAACACACCATAACGCGGGCGCGCATCAATCAGGGTATTTTCAAACAGCTCATTTTTCGCCGTATCAATCCAATGCACCATATTGGTGGTCTCAGATGTGGTAATGGCCCATTTGCCGTTATGGCTTACCGCCATGCCTTCGGGCTCCACACCCACATCGATTTGGGCGATAACTTCAGATGTTTCCACATCCACAACCGTTGTCAGCGCATCATCTTCATTGGCAATATACAAGCGGCGATTATCAGGATGTAAGGCAAAAAGCTCTGGGTCCGCCCCAGATGGCAGCTCACCAATTTTCTTTTCTGTGGCCGCATCATAAATCTCAACCGTGTCATCATCAGACGTACAGATGAAGAGCTTTTTATGATCATGGCTCAGGATAATACCGCGCGGTCGTTGCCCCACTTCAAAAGTGCGAACCACTTTCATGGTGTCACTATCAATTACCGACACCGTATCGTCTTTTTCGTTTGAGACATAAACCGTTGCACTATGTGCGCTAAAGGATGCCAACAGGCCCAGCCCTAAAACGCTAGAAAGAAGAAGTTTTCTCATATCAGTATTAATCCAGTTTACATTTTGTTTCCGGCTTATCAAAACCGAGTGTATCAAGTTCATTTGTTTGGTGCATAAAGCCTTCAAGGGGCGGTTGGGCCACCAAGGAATGGGCTGCGGTTAGCGCAATGGGTTGTCTTAGCTGCCCATTCCATGAACGATAGGAAAGCTTGCGCCCTTTAAAGGCGGCAAGTTGAAAGTCAGGGCTGCGGATATAGGCATTGAGTGTTTCATATTTGTTTGATTTCGTGCGCGTGGCGGCTTCCCCAATGGTGCGCACAGCTGCCCACGCGGCATAATCACGCCCCGTCATATGGCGTTTGGCTTTTTTGAAGAAGCGCTTTTGCAACTGGGCAGCGCCCCATTGTTCCACCGTCCAATACCAAGGCGTGGGAAAGAGCCCTTGCGTACCCGCAACAGGACGGGGGCCATAAGTGCGATACATGAGATATTCACCAAAATCACCCAACTCATCAGCCACCATCAAAACATCATAGTCTTCACCTTGGGTGAGAAGCGGCACTTCAGCTTGGGCTGTGCGACGTGCATCACGCCCGCCATCCCAGACTTTTTCTTCCACAATCTTTGCACCAAATTTCAGGGCTGAGCGTTTGATTGAGGCGGCAAAAAGCTGATCCTCCTTGCGCTGACCAGAAATAAGGAACCATTCATTCCATTTTTTCTTCACCAAAAACTGGCTTAAAGCATCTGTCAGCATGGCGCGCGAGGGAATGGTATGGAGCACGCGGATATCACAAGCCGTTTGCCTAAACTTATTATCCTGTGCGCGCACATTAAAAAACAGCACGTTCTTATGGGTGATTTTTTCCAATACGGCCTCATAAGAATGAGACGGTAAATCCAAGATAAAAAGGTCATGACCTTGTTCAACAAGCTGCTTTACAGCGCCCACAACATCCCCATCTTCAGGCACGAGGACTTCTTTAGTGGTAAAATGTTGTTTTAAAAAGCGCCCCGTTGTGTTGTTATCTTTTAGACCAACGCGCACACCCTGAAGACCCAAATCATCAGGTTCTTCAATCAGGTTTGATAACACAGGCGGGCGTTCAACCTCTTGAGAGATAAAAGCAATTGAGATTTCCATTTTCTCTTTTGCCATCGCGCTACCAAGGGAAACACAAGACAATAACAACGCATAAGCGATGCGTTTAACAAACATTTTTAAGCCTCAAAACAGTTCTTTAATTTACCATATTAGACCAAGCCGCCCCCCATAGCCGCAATCCGACCTTTGTCGAATAGGTTTTCGACTATAGTCGGGTAAAATAAATAGAACTGAGCTTTAAGCGCATTTACATTTTCACAACCCACAAAGTGACGTCATGACAAAACGAATTGCCGCCACCTTTTTGATCGCTTTTATTTTAAACCTGCCTTCTTATAGTTTTGCGGGTGAGCTTCTTATTGAAAATAAGTCTGCCCACAAAATAAAAGTCGCATCCATTGGCGGCGGTGGCACCCTTGCCTCCAACACCACTAAAACAATTAATTTTGAAAATGAAGAGCGCGGTGCTGACATTAATATCTGGTGGGTGAAAAATGTGCGCGAGCTCTGCCAAATTTTCACACCGTGGGATCGCACGGTCACCATCACGGGCAAGCACACCATCAACTGCCTTTCGCGTAATTAATAAACTGGTCTAAAGTCGAATATGAAAAGTTTTTTGCAAGTGCTAACATATTTTTATCAATCAGCAATGAAGCAGCTGATTAGGTTATTCCCTAACCATTTAATTCCCATAACCTCCCTGTTAATACTTGCATGCGCGAGTCCTCAAAAAGGGCTTGCGTTTTCTTTTGATGAAATTCAGGAAAAAGGCGAAATCTCCATCGCGGTTTATCGCGATTTCCCGCCCTTTTCCTATAAAGAAAAAGGCAAGCTTAAGGGTGTTGATGTTGATATCGCCAAACATATTGCCAAATCTCTGAATGTGCGCCTCAATCTGATTGAACAGACCGCAGATGAAAATGTCGATGATGATCTGCGCAATGCCATCTGGAAAGGCCATTATCTGGGCGGGCAAGTTGCCGATATCATGCTGCATGTGCCCTATGATTCCCTTTTGGCAAAACGCAACGACCTTGTTGTGCTGTTTGGCCCTTATTATCGCGAAGATATGGTGCTGGCACGTGATATTAAAAAGGTTGGTAAAGATGCCACCTTGGCGGTCTATCGTTTTGAAAATATCGGTGTGGAGCTCGACTCCTTGGCTGATATGTATCTGTCTGGGGCCTTTGGCGGCAGCATTCGTGAAAAGCTGCTTCATTACACCACCACCTATGAAGCAGCCGCTGACATGATCAAAGGCAAGACTTTTGGTTTGATGGGCCCACGCAGCATTGTGGAAGGCGCCATTGGCTCCCATAAAAAAGCCTATCAGATTGGAAAAGTCCCGACACCGGGCCTAAGTAAAGATAACTGGCTCATTGGAGCGGCGGTGAAAAACACCTACCGCCAGCTCGGCTACGCAGTTGGTGATATCTTAGGTGAGATGGTCACAAGCGGGCAGATTAAAGACATTTTTAAAGCCCACGGCCTGAGCTATAGCCCACCGCCAGCCAGTTTTTATAATTAAGGTTAAGAGTGCATGCCATGAGAAAACTTTTATCACTTTGCGCCTTGGGTTTATGGGCCACAACCGCCCAAGCCGGCAGCATCCCAAAAGACCCGTGGCAATCCCCCATGTGGGAATACCTTGCTGAAGATACCTTTGGTGAAAAAGCCGAGATCAGCATCGATAACCGTATTAAGATCTACGTCCCCTTGGATGCGGAAGATAATTTTCAGGTGCCTGTCTCGGTTGATGCCAGTGCCTTGGGCAAAGTTGAAGAAATCGTCTTAATGACAGATTTAAATCCTTTCCCCATTGCTGCACGTTTTTACCCAAAATCCGCAAAACCCTATTTTGCCACACGGGTAAAACTTAATGAAGGCAGCGTCATTCATGCGATTGCACGCACACCCGATGGCAAATGGCATATGACTGGTTCCTTTGTGCGCGCTGATGGCGGGGGCTGTGCTGCGCCAAGTGTACAGATGGCGTCTTCTGATTGGTCAGATCACTTGCTTGAAGTGCAAGGAAAAGTCTGGGCGCAAAAAGATGGCTATAACCGTTTGCGCCTGCGCATTCGCCACCCCATGGATACGGGGCTTTCCGGCAATGTCGCCACCTTCATTATAGAAGAGGTCAATGTGTTTGACCAAAATGACAAACTTCTGGCCCGTTTTGAGCCTAAAGAACCCGTCAGCGAAGACCCGGTTCTTACATTTGAGCTGCCAAAATCATCAGGCCCGCTTCGTGTAACGGGGCGCGATAACAACGGTAATGACTTTGACATTAAGGTAGAGACACAATGAAATTCTTCCTCATCGCACTGAGCCTGATTTCATGGATCAATAGCGCACAGGCCAAGGAACTGATCTATAGCCTCAGCCCCGTAAAAGTCGCCCAAAACGTTTATGCCTTTATCGGTTCAACGGACTATTTCAACCGTGAAAATGGCGGTAACATCGTCAATACGGGTTTTATTATCGGAACCGACGGGGTGATTGTTATTGATAGCGGCCCTTCACTTCGATACGGCCTGCAAATGCGCAAAGCCATTCGCACCATTACGCCCAAACCTGTGACCTCCGTTATCATTACCCACCATCACCCCGATCATTTCTTGGGAAATACCGCTTTTCCTGATAGCGAGATTTACGCACTGCCCGAAACGATTGAAGCCATTAAGGTTGAAGGTGACGGCTTGCTTGAAAATATGTTCCATATGGTGGGTGATTGGATGATTGATACGGAACTTAAACTGCCAACCAAAGCCATCAGCAGCTCAAAAATGGTGATGTCGGGGCGTAGTTTGCGTTTTTTACCGCTAAACGGTCATACCCAAGGCGACCTTGCCATTATGGATGAACAAACAGGTGTGTTATTTGCTGGCGATCTCGCCTTTTATAATCGCACGGCAACAACGCCTCACGCCCATCTCCATAACTGGTACGATTCCCTTGATATCTTGATGAACAGTGGTTTTAAAACCGTTGTTCCCGGTCATGGGCCCATTGATCAAGATGGAGCATCGCTTGAGCAAACATTGCGTTATCTAAAATGGTTGGAAGCCACCTTGAAACAAGCCGCGAAAGACGGTCTTGAGATGACAGAAGTCTTGCGCCTTAAAACACCTGAAGAATTCAAGTCACTTGATCTTCACCGCGATGAATTTTATCGCTCTGTTTCTCACCTGTGGCCCGACATTGTCAATGAGACTCTGCCCTTGATTGCCCAAGACTTAGACTAAAGTTGAATGCGTTTTTTCATCACTTCAACCCCTTAGAAACCAAATTAGACTTATTGCCAATTGTTCATAACGGGCCATTTTACGCATAGTTCTAGGCATGGGAGAGGCTTAACTCACCTAAGGTTTTAATTCTCAATACCCTCGAAAGGGAGAACTGTATGAAACGGGCACTGTTGGCAACTGCGGCTATGGGATGGTTGGCTATCTCCGCATTTGCATCTGACGCACAAGCGGGCGTCACAAACGATGAAATTCTTAATGACCACAAAAACACGTCACAAGTTGTAACGGACGGTATGGGCTTGCAAGCGCAACGCTACAGCCCGCTCAACCAGATCAACAAAAAAACAATCAGCAAACTGGTTCCAGCTTGGACATTCTCTTTTGGTGGTGAAAAACAACGCGGTCAAGAAGCACAGCCTCTTGTTGCTGATGGCGTTATGTATGTAACAGGTTCTTACTCTCGCCTGTTCGCCATTGATGTGAAAACAGGTGAAGAACTATGGCAGTATGATGCACGTCTTCCAGATGGCATCATGCCATGTTGTGACGTGATCAACCGTGGTGCTGCACTTTATGAAGACATGGTTTACTTTGGTACACTTGATGCCAAAATCATCGCACTTGACGCCAAAACTGGTAAAGTTAAGTGGAAAAAGAAAGTTGGCGATTATAAAGCTGGTTATTCTTTGACAGCGACACCTTTGATCGTTGAAGGCAAAGTTGTCACCGGTGTATCTGGTGGTGAATTCGGTATCGTTGGTAAAGTTGAAGCCCGCGATGCAAAAACAGGTAAACTGATCTGGTCTCGTCCAACTGTTGAAGGCCACATGGGCACTCTCAACGGTAAAGAAGGCACCATGACAGGTACGAAAAACGCGACATGGCCTGGTGACATGTGGAAATGGGGCGGCGGCGCGACTTGGCTCGGCGGTACGTACGATCCAGAAACACGTCAGCTGTTCTTCGGTACAGGTAACCCAGCACCATGGAACGCACACTTGCGCCCAGGTGATAACCTTTACACGGCCTCACGTCTGGCAATCGACATCGATACTGGTGAAATCAACTGGCACTATCAAACAACACCAAATGATGGTTGGGACTTTGACGGTGTAAACGAAGTTGTCTCTTACAACCTTGATGGCAAGAAACTGGCAGCAACCGCTGACCGTAACGGTTTCTTCTATGTACTTGATCGCACAAACGGTAAGCTGCAAAACGCAACACCGTTCGTTAAAGACATTACATGGGCGAAATCTATCGACATCAAGACAGGTCGTCCAAACTATACATCTACAGGCCGCGCGGGTGACCCTGCGAAGTCTAAAGATGGTAAAAAAGGTAAAGCTATCTTCTCTATCCCATCATTCCTTGGTGGTAAAAACTGGATGCCAATGGCCTACAGCCCGAAAACAGAGCTGTTCTACGTACCTTCAAACGAATGGGGCATGGACCTTTGGAACGAGCCAGTATCTTACAAAAAAGGTGCTGCATACCTCGGTGCTGGTTTCACAATCAAACCATTGTTTGACGACTATATCGGTGCTTTGAAAGCCATCGACCCACGCACAGGTAAAATCAAGTGGGAATACCGCAACAATGCACCGCTTTGGGGTGGTGTTATGACAACAGACGAACTGGTATTTACTGGTACGCCTGAAGGTTACCTCAAAGCATTTGATGCAGAATCAGGTAAAGAAGTTTGGAAATTCCAAACTGGTTCAGGCATCGTTGCTTCTCCAATCACATGGTCTCAAGACGGTGAGCAGTATATCGCTGTTGTTTCCGGCTGGGGTGGTGCGGTTCCACTTTGGGGTGGTGATGTTGCTAAGCGCATCAAAAACCTTAACCAAGGTGGTAGCGTTTGGGTATTCAAACTCACCAAATAAGCAAGAATGCATTTAATGCATACATTGTTATGGAAAAGGGTAATGTCAAATCGGCATTACCCTTTTTCTATTTCCAAAAAATCATTGTAATTGTAGATACAATCTACAAACTGCTATAAAGTATTTTGAATAAAAATAAGAAAAACTCTTCTTTACGTCTGCCTAAAGGTAACAAAAATGTACAGATTCCTCGTTGCTGATGACCATCCTTTGTTTAGAGATGCCTTGCGTCAAGTCATTGATGAACGTTGGAATGATGCGGAAATCGTAGAAGTCTCCGATCTGGATTCTGCCAAAGAAACAGCCCAAAGCGATGATGATCTGGACATGGTTCTTCTTGATCTCAACATGCCCGGTGCAGAAGGTTTCTCAGGCCTGCTCACCCTGCGCAATCACGCGCCTATGTTGCCTGTGGTTATTGTTTCTGCAGAAGAAAGCCCTGATGTGATCCAACGCGCACTCACCTGTGGCGCTTTGGGCTTTATCCCAAAATCATCTTCAAAAGAACGCATTGGCGAGGCGATTGAGTCTGTACTATCAGGTAAATCCTTCGTGCCGCCAGAGCTGGCCGCCGCCATTGAAGATAAACGCCGCATGGATGATGAGCTTAAAGAAAAAGCAGCCCTGCTCTCACCTGCAGAGTTAGGTGTGTTGCAACTTCTCACCATGGGTAAACCCAACAAGATTATTGCTTTTGAGCTCAACATCAAAGAATCGACTGTTAAAGCACATATTTCATCGATCTTGCGCAAATTGGGTGTTCACAGCCGTACACAAGCTGTTCTTGTAGCCAAGAACCTCGACTTTTAGGGGCGGGCTCTAACGGCCCATCTTCATCCCGCCACCGGGATAAGGCTCTTTGCGTTTCCACCACAGGAGCTCACCTTTCACAAAGGCCTGAGCCAAGTCATTTTGTGGCGAGGTGAAAAAGTCCTTCACATTGGCTTTTTCCAAAACACGACCACGATGCATAAACATCACATCACTGCCCAATCGTTTGGCTTGTCCCAAATCATGGGTGGTCATGATGATGGTTGTTTTCTTTTCAACAAAGGCTTCAATGGTTTCTTCAATAGAATGGGTCGCACTGGGATCAAGGCTTGCACAAGGCTCATCTAAAAAAAGCACTTCGGGCTGAATGGCCCATGCACGCGCCATGGCAAGACGTTGTTGCTCTCCACCCGATAAAACACGTGCGGGCTGTTCTGCCAAACGTCCAAGCCCGACCTTCTTCATTGCCGCATAAGCCATATCGCGACGTTCTGAGCGATGGATGCCTTGGCGTTTTAAAGCATATTCAATATTGGCAAGCGCTGTTCTGCGCAACAAGACCGGGCGTTGAAACACCATGGCCTGATGCTTTCTAACCTTTTTGGGAAAGCCTGCCTGCCCATTCCAGAAAACCTCGCCAGATGAGGCTGGCAACAAGCCATGGCAAATGCGCAACAACAGGCTTTTACCAGCCCCATTGGCCCCAAGCACCATAACACGTGCACCGGCTTTTACCTGAAAATTCATATCCTTGATCAGGCGTTTATCACCTGCGATGAAATTAACATCTTTCACCTTTAGGGGCAGGATCGTACTCATGCGCCAAGCCTCCGTTTTGCACATTCACCAAGGATAAAGGCCACGGCATTAATGGTAAGTGACAGGCTGATTAAGACAATCCCAAGACCAAGCGCAAGGGCGAGATCGCCTTTACTCACCTCTAAAGCAATGGCTGTGGTCATGACACGGGTGACATGGTCAATATTGCCCCCAACAATCATCACCGCACCGACTTCAGCACTTGCGCGACCAAAACCGGCGAGAATAGCCGTCATCAATTGAAAACGCGCATCCCATAACAAGGTCGGGATGGCACTCCATCTTGTGCAGCCCAATGATTGGAGTTGTTCTTGATATTCCCCCCAAAGCTCATGGATCACTTGGCGGGTGAGTGCAGCAATAATTGGTGTAATCAGCAGGACTTGGGCAATGATCATGGCTGTTGGGGTAAACAGCAGGCCAAAGACCCCAAAGGGGCCTGAGCGCGATAACAAGAGATATACCAATAAGCCCACAACAACAGGCGGCAAGCCCATCAAGGCATTCAGCAACACTACAGCGGCGCGCTTTCCCCTGATAGGTAATAAAACTAGGCCCGCCCCAACAGGTAGCCCAATGAGTGCAGAAATAAAGACAGAGGTAAGGCTGACTTCAAGCGAAAGCTGGACGATTTCCATCAGTTTCGCATCAAAGCCGATAATCAAAGATCCTGCAGCCTGAATAGCTGCCCAGATCTCACTCATCCGCCACCACGCTGGAAATATTTCGCCATGCGATCAAGTTCAACCTTTGCCACATCTTCATCTACATTAAAAAAACGAAAAACCACATGGGTTACGGGCAAGGCCAGCAAGGCAATGCGGCGCTCCCCTTCAGCCGAAAGCTCCACCTCAATGCGTCCAAGCGGGGCATTTTCAACGATGATCTGCGCGCCATCTTGCGCAGTGCCACTATATTCAATGGTGGCATCGGGAACCGATCTGGGTAATAGGCGCAAGAAATCCTTATGCGTTGTGCCCATTTCACTTTTAAATTCGACCGTTTTCAAAAAAATCAGCCCCCGGCAACTGGTGGCCAAACGGCCAAATGATCATTTTCTTCCAGCAGGCGTTCTTCGCGCGCACTGGGTTCAACATATTCACCATTTACCAACACAAGATGGCAATGTTCTGGTGGTACACCAAAATCATCAAGTAAACCGCGCACGCTTTTTTCCGCCTCAAGCGTAATTTCCGCTTCATTGCCGGATTTGCTTTCAGGCAGGAAACTGCCCAATTGCGCATATAACTTCAATGTAACTTTCATAAATAACCTCTAAAGGGGGGAGGAGGAATTACTTGCGATATGAGATAACCACGCACGGAGTTTGGCAGGCTTTAACGGTTTATTCAACAGCGCATAGCCATGAGAGGCAATTGTTGCGCGCAATTCGTCCGTGCGGTCCGCCGTAATAATCATGGCGGGGAAATCAGGCTTATGATCACGCTTAATCCAGCTCAGAAACTCAAGGCCTGTCTCATTGTTATTAAGATGATAATCCGCAATCACCGCATCCGGGAAAGTCGGAAGTTCATCCAAAATACGAATAGCTTCCATTTGAGAGCCCGCCGTATAGACCCGGCAATCCCAATTTTCCAAAAGCCCGCGCATCCCCAACTGGATATCGGTTTCATTATCAACGATGAGGATAGAAAGCCCATCTAAAACTTCGCCCAGTTTATCAACCACTGTTCGTGCAGAGACTTCTTTTTTGGCCTCAACCAATGGGGCATAGACACTAAAACACGAGCCTTTGCCCAGCTCAGATTGTACCGTGACTTCATGACCAAGGGTTTGAGAAATCCGTTTCACAATGGCAAGGCCAAGTCCAACACCCTTATTTTCATTGGCATTGAAACTTGAATTGGCATTATCAAGCTGGCGAAATTCTTCAAAAATATGACGTTGGTCTTCTTTTGAAATCCCCGTCCCCGTATCATAAACGCTGAGCTTAAGCTGGTTACCCACCTGTCGTGCGCCCACCACAATGCGCCCTTTATCGGTATAGCGCACCGCATTGCTCACAAAATTGCGCAAAATGCGTGAAAAGAGTTTTGGATCACTGGCAACAAGCTTGGTTGAACCGACCACTTTTAAGCTGGTGCCTTTCTTTTGCGCGATGGGGCCATATTCTTTTTCAAGGCGGTCAAACAAGTCTTTGATCTCATAATCTGAAATCACCACAGGCACCGCACCCGCATCCAGCTTGGAAATTTCCAACAAGGCACCAAGCAGGCTTTCCACCCCTTTTAAGGCGAAATCTGCGCGTTCAACCAATTGCAGGTTTTTATCTTCCAGACTGCGATCCAGCAATGTGGAGATAAATAAACGCGCCGCATTAAGCGGTTGTAACAGGTCATGACTGGCGGCTGCTAAGAAACGGGTTTTACTTAAGTTTGCTTCTTCAGCCACTTCTTTGGCAAGATGCAGCTCATCAGTGCGTTCACGCACGCGCTCTTCAAGGTTTTCCTTAGCCTCAAGAAGCTGTTCTTCTGAGCGAAGGCGCGCGGTAATATCGGTATATGTGGTGACAAAGCCACCGGAAGGCATGGGGTTTCGATGTACCTCAATGGATTTCCCGTCAGGCCGGGTATATTCAAACACCAGCGGGACCATCTTCTTGGCACGGTCCATGCGCATTTGATAGTCTTCTTCATCGGCCTGACCAAACTCCCCGCGAAATACGTTGTATCTGATATAGCGCGAATAAGGCATGCCATGTTCGACAAGCCCGTCTGGAAGCTCCAGCAATTCCACAAATCGCTGGTTCCACGCAACCAATTGTAGGTCTTTGTCAAATACAGAAACTCCTTGGCTCAGGTTATCCAATGAGGCTTGCAAAAGAACATTTTGTTCAGCCAATTCTTTTTCACGCCGGATGCGTTCCTGCATTTTGATATCGGTGATATCGGTATAAACGCCCACCACACCGCCATCTTTTGTCGGGCGCTCATTAATTTTAAGCCAGCGACCATCCTTTAACTGGATGACAAAAGAATCACGTGGATTGCGATGGCGTGCAAGGCGTTCATCAATCCAGTCTGTTACATCAGAAACTTCAGAGGGCACCACATAGCGATCAACAAAACGCCGGGCCATATCTTCAAACTGGATACCGTAAGAAACCTCTTTTTCCTTACCGCCCCAAAATTCCCAGAACTTCTCGTTACACAGAACCAGCCTGTCTTCGCTATCGTATAAGGCAAAGCCTTCAGAAACGCTCTCTACCGCCTCAACAAGGCGAATACGCGCAGTTTCAGCCTCCCCTTTCGTGCGGGTGAGCTCCTTATTGATATTTTCAACTTCATTAAGGGCTGTTTCCAGCTCATTTGTGCGCTCACGCACCTTATCATCAAGCAAAGTTGCGGTTTGAAAAAGGGAAAAAGCCCCGCCTTGAACATCAAGGGTGCGCTCCACCTGCTTCATCAAGGCAGCAATGATTTTGCGCAGCTTTAAAGCTTCATCCGGTGTGCCGGACGGAATATCTAATGCATCAATCATGGGGCCATCCAATCGCCACACCTGTTAAGGTCTGGTTCACATGCATCCCTGAAAATTGTTCACCGTAAGTGTTGAAACCCACCACATTATTCTGTTTGAAAATTTCAGAGACTTCATCAAGGCGGTGATCGCCTTTTTGTTCCAGCTCCAGCTTTCTAAAAATACAATCACAACCAATAATCAGTTCCGGCACGCCAATTTCCTGCTGGATTTCTTTCATGGTCTCTTCAAGGTTGGTGGTCATGTCGCGCCCTTCAGCCAAGGTAAGAACAAGCCCCTCATCAATAGCGCAGAAAAACTTCAACCCGTCTGCGCCTTCTGGTCGTTGGATAGAGCGCACATAATAAGACCCGCCCACACGTACCATAACCGGATGTTTCGCAAAGGTAAGCGGTGTGAGTTCTGAATGAGGCACACCAATGAGGCGGGCATATTCTTCCGTTGCAGGCGAGGCGTTGATCTCTTTCACAATGCGTGAATGCGGATCAGCCTCTGTAATCACCATCTTGCGCGCGGTTTCCACAAAATGCTGAGTGCGAAAGACCTTAAACGGGCAGCTTGTATTAATCAGGATAAGCGCAGCCCCATCGGTCACCGTTTGCCCACAACAAAAAAGCTGTGTCTCATGAAATTTTAAGTCATCACCGGCTGAGCCCCCAAAAAGCGGGATATCACCCAGTTCGGGATGAATGGCGCTAAGCACATTTTCTTCAGCCAAGGACATGCCATCAACCAAAAGAAAACCAAATGTATTTTCAGCCAAAGTATCACCAGAGCGACTATGAAGCTGATCGACAAGAGTGCGCGCGCTTTGGCGCCAGCCGACCATATCAATTTCTGAAACAGGCGTGATCAGATCAACCGCCACATTGAATTTATCTTCCGGCAAACCAAAGGCGCAGATACCCGCCTGATTATAGCCACCATCATCAATCACCCCTGCCGTTGTGCAGCCAATGATGGGAATGTCTGGGTAAGAAACAGAAAGGACCTTCCCGATTTCGGAAAGGTCGTATTTGCCTGCACTAAAGTAAAACAAAACACTAAAAGGACCATCGCCCAGCTGATCTTTTAAATCAGCAACAACTTCTGTTGTCTCTTGGGCGGCGGAACTGGCTTTGGGGATGTGGTGTTTTATTTGCGCCACGGCACTTCCTGTTTAATTATTATCATGAGATAGATCATCTGCTTGCGAATTTAAACCGCAGCAGACCTTCTATTTACTCGTCTTCTGGCTGCGCATCAATATATGTGCGGATCGCCCAGAGACCTTCTTGGGAAATCGTACCGACAAATTTAGGCATATAAACTTTGCCATCACGTACCGCACCGTTTGTCACGCGCTCAATATACCACTCATCGCCATCAAAATCTGCTTCAAGGTAACGCAGGTCCGGTGCAATCCCGCCAGAGATTACTTGAAGACCATGACAACGCGCACAGTTTTGGTTATAGGCAGAAGAGCCGATTTCAATGGCGCGGGCATTATATTTTTCATCTTCACGAAACGGGTTTTGGTCAACCCATTCTTCGCCCAGTTTTGGCAAACCTGATGTATCAACAGCTTGTGGGGTTACATCACCATGTGCAAATGCACCTGTTGCCAATCCGACAGACATGCTTACAGCCAGTCCGGCTAAAAGGTACTTCTTGAACATATTATATTTCCTCCAATGAGAGTCGCGTTTCATCGACAATTCAATCTATTTGTCCTGCCTCTTTTATACCGCGGACCATGGGGGGATTTCTCCTCGACTTTGGTCGCATTCGCACTAGCCAAAGGTCTAAACGATCATAAAAAAACGCCGCTTTCCGCAAAGAAAACGACGCTTTTTTGTTCTTCATGCAGGCAAAAGACTACATCTGTGACAAAGCCACATAAGCATCCATAATGCGATGCGGGTCTGCCATCAGGCGTTCTTTCCACGGGCCGAGTTCTGTGCGGCTCTGGATCAAGCCACGCAACACACCCACATGGTCCGTGCGACCAAGGGTTTGCGCCCCAATCAACACATCACCATCAAATTCAAGGCGAATGTAGCGATAGTTTTCCGCATCAAGGCGCTCAACACTATCACCGCCAGGCACACCTTCCCACAGACCAAAGGAAGCTGAGATCAGCCCCAATGTATCCAGCACGTTCATCACGAGGGAGCCCTGATAAGGCGTTTCGTGACCACACATGTTTTTCGCAGCGATTCGACCATGATCAGCTGCCGTTGGCTGAATGGCGTGAACTGACCAGCCACCTGTTGAGAAATCAGGCCCTTGAGCCACGTCACCAGCAGCATAAATGTTGGAAACAGCGGTTTGAAGATGGGCATCAACCTTAATACCTTCTTCGACCTCAACGCCAGAACCTTCAAGGAAAGCCACGTTGGAGCGCACGCCTGCAGCCACCACAAGCAAGTGGGCCGGAATTTGCTCACCATTATCCAGATCAACCAGCAAGGTGTCTTCAGGATCATTTTTGTTAGGCTCAACCATGGTGATTTTAGTTGAGGTATGAACGCTCACACCGTGGCTGTTACACCAATCTTTCACAAGATTACCGCATGTTGGGTTCAACATACGTGGCACCATGCGGTCGCCCATCTCAACAACGGTCAAATTTACTTTACGAAGCGCTAAGGCTTCAAGGATGATACAGCCGATAAAGCCTGCACCCATCAACACCACATGGGCGCCTTCATGGGCGAGCTCAATAATTTTGCGGGCATCTTCCAATGTCCAGCAATGGTGTACACCTTTATTATCCAACCCGGGAATGGGTGGTTTGATCGGACTTGCCCCTGTTGCCAGACACAGTTTGCCATAATGAATGGAAGAACCATCTGCCAGTTTCAACGAGCTTGCAACACTATCAACCTTTTTCACCAGACCTTGGCGATAATCGATATTAAGATCGTCATAGTGGGTGTCGCTTTTTCTCAAATATGTGCCGTCTTCCTCAACCTTACCAATCAGGTAGTAAGGGATCGCCATACGAGAATAAGGCGGTTCTGCTTCACCGCTGATCAACAAGATTGTGCCTGTCGGGTCTTCTGCACGTAAATTTTCAACCGTTTGCACACCTGCGGGCCCTGCCCCAACGACAACATAATCATAATTGCCATTTTGGACATTTCCCAGTGCCGATCTTTCGACATTCTCAGAAGGGGCAAAAACCTTTTTTAACAGTCCGAACATTTCTTTTTTCCTGAATAAAAAAGGCGGATTTCCTGAGGGATATTCAGAAAACCCGCCTCATTAGAGTGACAAATTAAGCCAAGCCCAAACGATTTAATGTATCGGCTTTTGGCACACCTGTGTCATCCCAACCACGAAGGTCGTAATACTCAGGCAGCATTTTGTCCAAATCGTTGACACGACCTTTGGCAGGACCCGTTTTTGCCGCGTCTTTCAACAGACGTTTTGGCAATGTGTCGTCCTTACCTGTAAAGCCTGCTGCGATGTTGTATTGGCGTTCCATATTCCAAACGCGCTCCCCAACTTCGAGCATTTTCTCAACAGACCAGTCACCTTCACAAGCTGCATTTACTTGTGGGGCGATATCTTCAAGTGACCATGCAAATGTTGTGAAGATACACAGACCAGAAGAGTCAACAGCAGCTGTTGCATCCTGGAATGCCATCACAAGACCGGCCTTGCCTTCTGTTGCCAATGGGTCAGTCTTTTCTGGAATACCCAGAACTTCAGACGCAATGGTGTAAGAACGCAAGTGACACGCACCACGGTTAGATGTTGCATACGTCAGGCCCATGCCTTGAACACCACGTGCATCATAAGCCGGGAATTCTTGTTTCTTAACAGACATGGAAACTTCTGGGTGACCGTACTTTTCACAAAGACGCGCAGACCCCATACCGATTTCAAGACCAAAGCCTTCACCACGGCCCACCATCTCAGCAATATCTGTCAGAGCTTTGGCATTACCAAACTTAAGCTCGATCCCGCCAGTATGTTCTGTTGTCAGAACGCCCATTTCGAACAATTCCATTGCGGCACCAACTGTGGCACCAAAGGAAATTGGGTCATAACCCTGTTCGTTACAGATGAAGTTTGCAAATGTACAAGCTTCAATGTCGTCGATCCCACATTCAGAACCCAGCGACCATGCTGCTTCATATTCCAGACCACCAGATGCTTTTTGATATTCTGGACGATCTTTAACCGTATAGTGCGAACGCTCAATCGTTGAAACACGCTGACAAGCAATCGTACAGCCATAACAAGCCGCATTTGTTGTCAGGTTTTTGGTGCCATCTGCACGAACTTCATGCATTTTCTCACCAGAAATGTTGGCAGCGCCTTCAAACTGAACTTCTTTGAAGTTACGTGTTGGCATTGCACCGATTTCGTTGATCACGTTCATCAGGACTTGCGTACCGTATGTTGGCAGGCCTTGGCCCGTAACAGGGTTTTCAGCCAAAACAGCTTTACCCGCATTTGACGCTTCAAAGAACGCTTCTGGGTCTTCAACCTTCACGCCGATTGTCCCGCGAATGGCAACAGCCTTAAGGTTTTTAGAGCCCATGACGGTGCCCACACCGGAACGACCCGCTGCACGGTCCATATCGTTAACCACACAAGCGTACAGAACGCCTTTTTCACCGGAAACACCGATAGAAGCCACACGAACCTGTGGGTCTTGGTGGTCAGCTTTGATACCTTCTTCCGTATCCCAGCAAGATTTGCCCCAATATTTAGACGCATCAAGCAGTTCAGCTTTATCATTTACAATTGAAAGATAAACAGGTTTATCTGCTTTACCTTCAAAGATCACCATATCCCAACCGGCGTTTTTCATTTCGTTACCGAAGAAACCACCAGAGTTAGAACAAGCGATAGCACCCGTAAGCGCGCCTTTTGTCACAACAGTGTAGCGACCAGAAGTCGATGCACATGTGCCAGTAAGCGGGCCTGTTGCCATGATCATTTTGTTATCTTCAGAAAGCGGATCAACTTTTGGGTCCGTTTCTTCGATGAAGTATTTTGTCGCAAGACCGCGAGAGCCAAGATATTCCTGAGCCCAAGCCATATTCAGGTCTTCAGAAACACAAGTGCCTTTAGAAAGGTTCACCCGCAGTAATTTACGTGTCCATGCCATCTGATTATTCCCCTTTATGCTTCTGCGGTTGTGCCGGCATCAGTCTTAGCTGCCCAGCTGCGCATTTTATCTAGACCCGTTGCTTCGGCATCAACGAATGTGATGGCACCTGTTGGACAAGCACTTGCACATTTCGGATCACCACTACACAGGTCACATTTGGCAACTTTGCCTGTATCAGGCACATAGTTGACTGTGCCGAATGGACAGCTGATGGTACAGACTTTACAGCCTACACAAGCTGAGTCTGCCACAACTTTTGCCCCAGTTTCCGCATCAAGTGTGATGGCTTCAACCGGACAAGAACGCATACACCAAGCTTCAGCACATTGTGTGCATGTGTATGGTACGAAACGACCTTCGTCGTGAAATTTGAATACTTTAATGCGTGACTTTGAAGGGTTAAAGGCCCCTGTATGTTCCATAGAACAAGCCACTTCACATTGCAGACAACCTGTACATTTGTCTGGATTGATATTTAGCGCTTTCTGCATCTTCCCGTTCCTTTGAAAGCCCCCCGTTAAGTGCTGCATTCTGGCCTCGCATCACCTATCCCTAAGGGACCAACTTTCATTTTGGTTTAAGATAGTGCCAAAGTGTCGCTGATGTTGGGCTTGGCTTCAATTCAACTAAAGGCGAATAGGGCTTCATTCTCAGCCAAATAGGTCTGAACAAAAGTCGAATTGAAACGCTGATCTGCACTCATGGGCACTTCAATCGTCTTATCAATCCGGCTGGGTTGCCCCCCTAAAATATGAATTTGATGCCCCATCTGGATTGCTTCTTGCGAAATATGGGTAACAAACAGGGCCTTGAGCTGATGTTTGGAAATAAGATTATAGGTTAATTTGCGCAGGCTTTCAGCGCGCTTTGGGTCAAGCGAGACAAAAGGTTCATCTAAAATCAGGATTTCAGGCTTGATCACAAGTGCGCGTGCCAAGGCCACACGACGGGCCATGCCCAATGACAGTTTGGATGCCATGACATCGCCCTGCCCCTCTAAGCCAACCTCAACAAGTAGCCCATCAATCAAGCAGGCTTCATCAACATTACAGACCAGTTCAATATTTGCCCGCACGCTGCGCCACGGCAAAAGCTGGGGTTCTTGAAAGACAAAACCGACCTTGCCTGCGCGCGGGCTGATCTCGCCTTTAAAATCTTCATCAAGTCCGGCGATAAGGCGCAGTAAAGTGGATTTTCCACAGCCTGAAGGACCACAGATAACGCTGGGGCTGCCCTTTTCCAGCTCGAACTCAATCTCACCAAGAACGCCGCGACCCTCAAAGGATTTTTCATCAATTTGGATTTTCATGAGCTGATCCGCCATTTACTGACATGGCGTTCCCACGGGCCAATCAGCCCATATTCAATACATAAAATCACCCCGATGAAGGCGATGGAATAGGCCAAGATACCTGTCACATCAAACATCTGGAAAAAGAGATGGAGCTGAAAGCCCACACCGTCACTGCGCCCCAAAAGCTCCACCACCAAGACGATTTTCCAGATCAAGGCAAGGCCGGAGCGCGAGGCCGCCGCAAAGAAAGGCACCAGTTGTGGCAAGATAATATGTTTAAGCTTTGTAGCCGTGGACAGGCGATAACTACTCGCCATATCAGCCAAGCCCCGATCAAGGGATTTCGCGCCTTCGCGCAAGGTAATGGCCACATTAGGGATTTTATTGATGGAGACCGCTAAAACAGCGGCAACCTCATTTAACCCCACCCAGAGATAACACAGGATAATCACCACAAGGGCGGGAATATTAAGCAAGAAGAGCAACCAAGGCTCAAAAAAACAGCCCGCAGATTTATTTAGCCCCATGGACAGCCCAATAAAGCTGCCGATAAACATGGCGAGAATGAAGGCGGCTAACACCCGCCAAAGGGTGGCGAGGCAATGTTGATAAAGCTCACCCGTTTGAGCTTCTTCAAAAATACGGGCAAAAACCTCATGGGGCGGCGGGAGGAGTTCAGACTGCACCCCATAAGACACAAGCGCCCATCCCCCAAAAAGCAGCAGTAAAGACAGGCTTTGTATGGAAAATGAACGTAGTCCCATCACGTTAATAACGGATTGCCTCTACAAATGTGCCTTGGGCAATTGTTGAGGATTTTCCAACGAGCTTCTTACCGCCAAGTTTAGCCAATAAGGCAAAAAGATTTGCCGCTTCAAGGCGTTCTTTGTCCCCCCAGCTTTGTGGGATACCTTTGATAAAACCCTCTTTTAAGGCCTGAAAACTCGCTTCAGACTTTGCCTTCATCATTGGTTTAAGCGCAGCCCATGCTGAAGGATCATTTGCCAAGATGGTTTTGGCTTGGCGCGATGCAGCTGACATAGCGCTAATCAGGTCTTGTTTTTGAGCAAATTCAGGGCTGAACACATAACCAATCATTGGCACATCCCTATTCATGCCCAAGCTTTGCAACGCGCGTGAAACATCAGCCACACGATTAAAGCCTTTAGCTTCCAACTTGGCTGCATAATGCCAGAAATTAATCACCCCATCGAGCTCACCCGTTTCAAGCTTTTTGCTTAACAAGGGCGGGGCGCCAAAAACAGGCTGGGCTTCTTTGGCAAGGTCAATATTATGGTTTTTCTTGGCAAGGGCTTGAAACAGCAGCCAGCTTTTATCCACCGGACCACCTGCAATACCAAGCTTTTTACCTTTAAGGTCTGCAAGCGTTTTAATGTTTTTTGCCGGGTCCGCCATCATGGCACCGACCATGCGCGAATAAGGGATAAAGCTGTAGTTTCGCCCCGCACTGCGTTGGCGCGACACCCAAATCCAGTCATTCACAATCACATCGACCGCACCACCATGAATGGCCGTGGCGGAGGCTTGCTTGCCAGCAAAGGGGACGATCTCAAGGTTAAACCCCTGAGCTTTATCCAGACCATAGGATTTAATGGTCTGGAGTTCCCAATTCACCGTGCCAAATTTCAAGACACCTGCGCGAAGGGTTGGAAGTTCTGCATGAAGGCTTTGCAATGCCATCACGACGAAAGCCAAGAAAAGTGAACCTAGAAACTTCATATCAACCCCTTATACGCACGCTTATGGCTTATTTAAATGTCTTGAGAAATTCAATCAGGTAATCCTGCTCAGCAGGGTCTGTGATCTGAACGTGGCGCATACGTGTGCCAGAAACAACCAAGGTGTTGCCTTCAACCCAAGCACGCAGGAAGTCTTCATCCCACACGATGTCAGATTTTTTCAAATCTTCTGAATATTCAAAACGGGGAAGTGAGGCAGCTTTGCGCATATAAACACCGCGCAAGTTTGGACCGAATGTATTTTTCGCCGGATCCATTGAGTGACATTTTTTACAACGGTGAAAAACCTGTACACCCGCAGCAGCCTTAGAATTTGGTGCTTTATAACCAAACATCTCTTCAGCTTGTGCTTCAGTATTGGCAAAAGTCAGTGCGCCCAGCGCAAAAAGCGCCGCCATTGTTTTCTTGATCATTTTAAAAATCTTCCCTTTTGATAGATCAAATTCTATTGCCGACCAGCATAGGCAAGAGTTCACTCTTTTTCATTTCGACTTTCGACCAATTTTCAGGGTCATGGGATTAGCCAAAAGTCGAATAGCAAACTTTACGAAAGTCAAATTTGTTAGGGGCAAAAGGTGAGATACTTCTTCTCATACATTCTGATATTTTTAAGGTCACATTCTAATGAACCAAACATCAATGATCGGTCATAACTCTGGTGATACAAAGGTTACCATCACTGTTAAGCTGTTTAACTCCATGCATACCAAGGGTAATCCGGCGGCTGTGCAAGACCCGTTGGAATATCCGGTTGGGACAACGGTGGGCGATGTTTTTCGTGATTTAAAGCTCCCCTTGGACGAACTTTTCCTCATTTTGGTCAATGGGCGCGACATCTCGCCGGGCTTGGTCGGTGATATCCGTTTTGCCCATGAACTTGAAGAAGGTGACGTCATTGCCTTTTCAGGTCCGGTTCCCTACAGTTATGGCTATGGCGCACCCGTGGTTTAATGTTTATACTGCACTCAAACAGGCTATAATTATTAATCACCTCAGGATACTCTTGAATGTCTGATGCGCTAAAAAAACTGCAAGAAGAAAATGCAGCGCTCAAAGAACATATAGCCACCTTTCAAAAACGTGATGAGCTTTATACCCTTGCCATGGAAGTCCCCAATGAGGGGCTGTGGGATTGGAATCCAATCACAAAAGAACTGCTCATTTCTTCGCGCCTCATGGAAACATTAGGCCATACCAGCAAGACCAAATTCACCACAACAAATGAGTGGCTAGATTGGGTTCACCCCGATGATGTTGCAGGATATGAAGCCAAGGTTTCTGAGCATTTAAAAGGCTTAAGTGATTATTTTGAATGGGAATATCGCGTTAAAGATACAAACGGCAAGTACCATTGGGTCTTGGCACGCGGTAAAGCCTTGCGCGATGAAAAGGGTCTCGCTTATCGCATGGTTGGCTCTGTTGGGGATATTACACAGCGCCGCCAAGCTGAAGATGAGCTCAAACGCTCTCACGAGCTGTTAGAAGAGCGCGTAGCAGAACGTACTTCTGAGCTGGTGCGGGTCAACCGTATCCTTAATGAGGAAATCAAAGAGCGCAAAGTCATTGAAAAAGAGCTCAAGGCCGCCAAAGAAGAAGCGGAAAACGCCAACATCAGCAAAAACAAATATCTCGCGGCTGCCAGCCATGATTTATTGCAGCCCATGAATGCGGCGCGCATCCTCATCACCACGTTGCAAGAACGCATTTTAAAGCCAGAAAACCAATCATTGGTCACGCGCATTCATTATGCCCTTGAATCCGCTGAAGACCTGTTGATTGACCTGCTTGATATCGCCAAGCTTGATGCCCATGCCATGAGTGTGGATGTGCAAAACTGTCCGGCAAACCGCGTCATGTACCTGCTTGAAAAAGAAATTCAATCGGTTGCGAAAAAAGCGAGTGTCGAGCTGGTTGTTGTTGAATGCTCCCTTGGCTTTACCAGTGATGTGCGCTTACTTGGGCGTATTTTGCGCAACTTCCTTAACAATGCCATTCGCCATGCTTCAGGTGGAAAAGTCCTTTTAGGGTGCCGCCGTGTGGGTAAGAACATCCGTTTTGAGGTTTGGGATAATGGTTGTGGTATCCCCAAAGACAAGCTCAAAATCATCTTTGAGGAGTTTAAACAGCTCAAACCTTCCGGCTCCCATAATGAACAAGGCGTTGGGCTTGGCCTTGCGATTGTTGAGCGTATCTCTGTCATGCTTGATCATAAGGTTGATGTGCGCTCTCAAGTAGGCAAGGGTTCTGTCTTTAGTGTTGAAGTGCCTGCCTGTGAGATCAACAAAGAAATACAACTTTCCTATCAGCCTTCCTCAACTGAGGTGGTGCAGGACTTAGCTGGTAAGGAGTTCCTCATTGTCGATAATGAAAGCTCGATTACCCATTCCATGTCTGTACTGCTGCAAGAATGGGGGGCTGTACCTTATTGCGCCCTCTCCCTGCGCGCAGCGGTCACAGAAGTCGATAGCAACCGCATCTCCCCTGTGGCGATCTTGGCTGATTATCACCTAAATGAAGATGAAACCGGACTTGAAGTTATTGATGCGGTACATCGTTTGTTAGGCAAAAACATTCCCGCTGCCATTATCACGGCGGATCGGTCCCAAGAACTGCTGACAAAATGTAAATCAAAAGGGATCAGCGTTTTAAATAAGCCGATAAAACCAGCCAAGCTCAGGGCGTTGTTGTCGTTTTTGACAAGAGACGCTTAACACGCTCATCCGGTGTGGGGTGCGCACTAAAGAAAAAAGCATAAAGGGCATCATCCTTATGCGGCGTCTGGTTTTGCCCCCAGATTTTTTCCAAAGCTGACACAAACGTTTCTGCACTTACCTCGCGCGCAGCAACCTGATCGGCCTCATATTCAAATTTACGCATAACCGAATTTGAAAGCCCCATCCACAACCCATCCATTAAAGGCAGACCAACAAGTGCGATGAGCAAAAGCTCATCAAAGCCTTTGCCCCAATTCAAAAAACTATTCATCCCCATAAAGGCATAAAATGAAATAAGGATGATGGCACTTTGTAAAACCACCCATTTGATATGATGCGCTTTTACAATATGGCCTTTTTCATGGGATAAAACCGCGCGAAACTCCTGTTCACTCACAAGCTTTTTCAATGCTGTTGTATAGACAATAAAAGAGGCAAACCCACCGCCAAAGGCACGGGCATTGGCTTGCTTACTCTGGCGTGTTTCCACATCTTCATAAACTGGGATTTTACCAAGGCGATAGTCCCTATCTTCTTCAAGGTCTGAGAAAAGGCGTGTTTTAAACAGGGGCAAAATAATAAATTGCCCGCCCAGCAAGGCCACAACCACAAGCGCAATAATATGGTTTGATCCCAACTCACCTGCAAGCAGCACAATAAATATACAAGGCACCATCCACATCAAAAGTGAGCCTAAGCGTTTAGCACTTATATGGATGAAGTCTGCAAAGGATTGTTGAGACAGATCATTTGCTTTTGCCACCTGCCATAAACGCACATTACAGATGGCCCAACGGGTAAGGGAGAAAACAAAAAGAACAGCCACACAAACCAGAAAGCTCTGAATAAGGCCAGAGCCCATCCAGTTTTCAGGCAAGTAGAGCACAAGCAAAGCAAAAAACAGTGTATCCCAACACTCGCTTCCTAATAGGACCATCAAGCGTTGGCGCGCAAACTGGCTATCAATGGCCTGTCTGGATAAATAGCGATGCTGGCGCGCCATAAGCCAAAGCTTAAAGGCGAGAATAAACCCCGCAATACTCAGATAGACAGCGACCATATCAACCCAATTCAGACAGTTTCGTGCTTAAGGCACCTTTTGCCCGCATAACGATGGGATTACGATAACCAGATGTGATTTTGGCATTTTCAATGGCAGACTGAATCACATCAAAATGTTCTGATTTAGAACAAGCCGGGTCCGCATTGCGTGCATCCCCACTAAGCAAATAGGCCTGACAGCGACACCCGCCAAAGTCTTTTTTCTTATCTTCACAAGACCCGCAAGGTTCTTTCATCCACTCATCACCACGAAACTCGTTAAAAGCAGGTGATTCATTCCAAATCCAATCAAGATCGTGATCTTTAACAGATGGATATTCAATCCCCGGAATGACCTTGGCCTCATGGCACGGCAGCGCCGCCCCATCCGGTGCGATGGAAAGGTGAATAGAGCCCCATCCGTTCATACAAGGCTTAGGTCGCCCATCATAATAATCTGGGATGACAAAGAAAATCTGCACCTTATTGCCCAAACGCTCGCGCGCACGTTCAACCTTTTCTTCAGCAATTTCAAGCTGCTGCTTGGTCGGTAACAGCCCATCACGGTTCAGCAAAGCCCAAGCATAATATTGGATATTGGCAAGCTCTAGAAATTCAATTCCATGTTCTTCACACAGATCAATTAAATCTTCCACCGCATCAATATTTAAGCGCGAGATCGGCACATTTAAAACCATAGGGAAATTATGGCGCTTGATCATTTTGAGAACTTCGATCTTCTTTTCATAAGAGACCGCACCAACCATCAGGTCGTTCTTGTCTTTATCAGAATGCTGAAAGCTCAGCTGGATTTGTTTTAGGCCTGCTTCTTTAAGCTTAATCAGGCGCTCTTCAGTCACCCCCATGCCAGAGGTAATCAAATTGGTGTAGAAACCCATTTTATCGGCCTCTTCCACAAGGATTTCCAAATCCTTGCGCACCATGGGCTCCCCACCGGAAAAGCCAAGCTGCATGGCGCCTAAATCACGTGCTTGACGAAAGGCGCGCAGCCAGTCATCTGTGCTGAGCTCATTATCATAGTCGTCAAAATCAAGGGGATTGGTGCACCATGGACATTTAAGCGGGCACTTGTACGTTAATTCAGCAACAACCCAAAGCGGCTTTCCGCAATCAGATAGTTGTTCAAACTTTGATCCATCCTTTGTCAAGTGCAGTCTCCATGAAGGCATAGACATCATCGCCGAGCTCGTCACCGGCATCAAACTGATCTTTCAGCGCCTGCACAATATCTTCCACTGTGCGTTTACCATCGATCAAATTCATAATATGGCCTGCGGGTCCGTTGAGCTTGATCAGACCTTCAGGGTATAACAGCATATGCGCTTGTTGAGATTCTTCCCAACGAAAAACATAAACAGGATTAATTGCAGGGCTGTCATTTAACCGGATTGGGCTATTTTCCAACGTCTTTCTCCAGACCATTTTTTCTTATTTTTTTGCATAAAAAAAGGGAAGGAGACCCCTCTCCTCCCCTCTTTTAGGAACCTTAAATAAGGTCTTAGCGTACGTTGATGTATGCAGTAACTTCAAAGCCAAGACGCAAATCGCAATAAGCCGGTATTTCCCACTTCATGTCAGTCTCCATGATATCTGTTCTAATTTATGTAAGCAGTGTGCCTGTTACCAAATTAATCTTCAATTCGCCATTAGTCGTATTATTGAGCCGCAGCTGCTTGATGGTCTTCTGGCACAAAACATCCCGGTGGGATCATACCCGGTGAGACATAGGCCAGATAAAGCGCATCCAACTGTGCCCAGAGCACACCTGTTTTCATGTAAAGGGCATCAATCACTTCTTGTTGCTGCGGGATCGTCACCGCATGTTCCTTCACATACTTCAAAGCAAAATCCACATCGCGTGGTGCTTGTGTTAGGCGTTCGCGAAAATAGCCGACCATGGAATCATCCACGAAATCATAATTTTCCAACATACCTGCAATTCGTTCTTTATGAATTTTTGGTGCAAACAATTCTGTTAGGCATGATGCAAACCCAATGAGCAAGGGCGCACGGCGACAGAAGTTGATATAGGTTTCCAGCGCATGTTTACTTGCCGGATGAACCCCTTCCATGGATTTCACATAGTCACGATCCAGCCCTAAGGACTCACATAAGCGCAACCAACGTTCAATCCCGCCGATATCATCACCCAAACCATCATGATCAAAGATACGCTGGCGCCAAATATTGCGCAGCTCTTTATCTTCACAATTAGACAGGATGGCATAATCTTTTATGGGAATACCTTGTTGGTAGACATAGCGGTTTAACGCCCATGCCTGTACCTGCCCCAAATTCATTTCACCACCATGCAACATCTTATGGAAAGGATGTAGATTGTGATAACGTTCCGCCCCAATTGAGCGTAATGCTGCCTCCAGTTCATCTGGTGACAAAACAGTTGTGACTTTAATCATAAGAGTACCTCCATACCGTCAAAGCCTATTTCCCAGCCTGCCTCTATTGTTGTTTTGCGTTCTTGTGAACTGTTTAGAAGTACAGGGTTCGTATTGTTAATATGAATAAAAACTTTCCGCTTCACATCCAGGTCTTTAAAGGCCTCAATGCTGCCTTCGGGGCCATCCATACACATATGGCCCATGCGCTGTCCGGTCTTCACCCCACAGCCCGTTTTGATCATTTCTTCATCAATCCATGTGGTGCCGTCAAAAAACACAACTTCAGCACCGCGCACACGGTCTTTCAACTCATCAGGCATGGCTGAGCAGCCTGGCAGGTAATAAAAATGCTTACCGCTTTTCTTGGATGAGATTTTAATGCCCACCGTATCTTCCGGCACAGAACCAAAATTATCGCCCTTGCTTTCATCTTCAAGATAAAGCGCGATTTTGCCGGGCACGGGGAAAAGCTCAACCTCAATACCACTTGGTGTGCCGTCTTTATATTGCAACTCGGTTGTTTCAAAAACCGGCAGGTCACGGCGATCCACATATTCAGGATTAAGAATGTTAAATAGGCTATTGCCGCCTAAAACCCCCATCACCCTTTTTGTGGCATAAATCGCCAGTGGATGGCTTTCACGCGTGGTCAGCAACCCGCCGATATGATCCACATCCGCATTGGTCAAAATCGCGCCAACGATAGGGCTATGGCGTTTACCAAATTTAGGATGGAGTTCTTTATTCATCTGAATTTGTTGGCGCAGATCAGGCGATGCGTTCAGCAAAAACCAGTTTTCATCATCCACTGTTACCGCCAAAGAGGACTGCGTGCGCGCAACCGCATCCGGGTCTTCTGCCCAGATTTTGGAACAGTTATCACAGTTACAGTTCCACTGGGGAAAACCACCACCTGCGGCAGAACCGAGTATCAAAACTTTAAGCATCACATCATCCTTTAATCTTTATCTAAGGCTAGCGTAAATCCCACCCCTTACAATTAGACTTAGGGCTTAAACAGGTATAACGGTTCTAAGAAAGAACCCTCCATTAGACTAATGTCGTAAATTTTGTTTCTTGTAAAAAAGAGAGATCAATGCCATCTTCCAAGCGCTATGTCACTGGCGACATAACGAAGCAAATTTTAAATTTTGAGGTCCCGTTCCTATGAAACGTCTTAACAGACTACTTGCTGCCACACTGGCACTCGCCTTTACGTCCCTGACAGCACATGCTGACAAGCCTTTCATTTCTGTAGCCTCAACAACTTCAACAGCAAACTCTGGCCTGTTTGACTATCTGTTGAAAAAATTCACCGATGAAAAGGGTATTGATGTACGCGTCATTGCAGTTGGCACAGGACAAGCTGTTCGCTTGGCCCGCAAAGGCGATGCAGACGTTTTGTTTGTGCATCACCGCCCTTCAGAGGAAAAATTTGTTGCCGATGGTTTTGGCAAAAAACGCTTTGACGTGATGTATAATGACTTTGTCCTTGTTGGTCCGAAATCTGATCCGGCACACATCAAAGGCTGTAGCTCCCCTGCTGAAGCGCTTAGTAAAATCAAAGCGTCGGGTGCTTCTTTTGCATCGCGCGGCGATGATAGCGGCACGCACAAACGTGAAGTTTCTTTATGGAAAGCAGCAAATATTACGCCTGATGGCTATTGGTATCGCGCCACGGGTTCTGGCATGGGGGCCACCTTAAATGTGGCCTCTGGCATTAATGCCTATGCGATTTCTGATCGTGGTACTTGGATCAGTTTCAAAAACAAAAAAGACCTCACCATCCTGTGTGAAGGTGACAAATCTCTCTTTAACCCTTATGGCGTCATTGCGGTGAACAAAGACAAGTTTGCCCATATTAAAGAAAAAGAGGCTAACACTTTTGTAAACTGGCTGGTTTCTGCCAAAGGGCAAAAGCTGATTTCAGATTTTCGTGTAAACGGCCAACAGCTTTTTAAACCTAACGCGCAGTAATTAAAGCAATTACCTAATGAAAAAGCTCCCAATAATCGGGAGCTTTTTCATATTAATATCCGCATCTTTGTAAGTGGGTCAGACTTTCAGCCAAGCTTTTCCCGTATCAATCATGCGGTTGCAAAAACCCCATTCATTATCAAACCAGCAAAAGAGCTTAAGCGTGCGGCCTGAATTCACCTTGGTTTGTGTCGCATCAAAAATGCAGGAATGGGTATCATGGTTAAAATCAATGGACGCATGAGGCTCTTCCGTATAGCCAAGAATCCCCTTAAAGCCAGATTGACTGGCCTGTTTGATGGTGGCGTTGATTTCTTCAACACTCACTGTTTGTTTCAAGTTCAGCGATAAATCAAGGGCTGAGACATTCATGGTCGGCACACGCACATGCAGGCAATCAAACTTGCCCTTCATATGGGGCATGATCCGCTCGATACCTTGCGCCAGTGAGGTTTCAACGGGGATGATGGATTGTAGACCACTTCGGCTTAAGCGCAGGTTCTGGTTATTAGAACTATCCACCATGGGCTGGTCATTCATGGAGGAATGAATGGTGGTCATCACACCATTTTCAATGCCCCAAGCCTCCTCTAAAATATGCAAGATTGGGGTTACACAGTTTGTTGTACAAGATGCGGCTGAGGCAATGGTCATCTCAGCTTTTAAATCTTGTTGATTAATCCCATAAACAACCGTTGCATCCATTTCTCTAGAAGCGGGTTGAGAAAACAACAATTTCTTTGGGCCTGCACTTAGATATTGAGTCGCGCTCTCGCGGGATTTAAAGCTGCCACTACATTCAAATAGTAAATCAATATCCAAGGCTTGCCAGTTGAGCTCTTGTGGGGTTGGCGCAGCAGAAATACGGATTTTATCCCCATCGACAATCAAGTCTTCGCCATCGACTTCCACAGAAACAGGAAAGCGCCCATGGGTAGTGTCATAGCGTGTCATATAGGCCAATGTATCAATATCGGTCAGGCTGTTGATCGCTACAACCTGCAAGCCATGTCGATTTTTATCTTCATAAAGGGCACGTAAAATGGATTGGCCTATTCGACCATAGCCATTAATTGCGACTTTTTTCACATAGGGTTTCAAATTAATACTCAGCAGACTCTTAACCCGAAGAACGGGCTGAAAACGATGGTGGGCGCGTTATGGCATTCTGTTATGAGTGTATCTGACAACAGCTCCATGAAGTCAAGCCAAGCGACACTCTTTTATAAGCTTGCGTCTTATATGACGTATGAAAAAGAAAGCTTACCCATATAAAAAGCAGGCTGTTTAGATATCAGCCTGCTTTTCAACACTCTCTCACATTTTGTTACTCAGCCGCATCTTCGTAATCCTCTAAAGGCGGGCAAGAACAGACAAGATTTCTGTCACCATAGGAGTTATCCACACGGTTTACAGGCGACCAGTATTTATCCACACGAAATGCCCCCGGTGGGTAACAGGCCTGCTCACGGCTATAGGGGCGTTCCCATTCACCAACAAGGTCTTCCACTGTATGAGGGGCGTTTTTAAGCGGGTTATTCTCCGCATCAATGCGCCCTTCTTCAATGTCTTTAGCCTCACTATGAATAGCCAGCATGGCATCACAGAAACGATCAAGTTCAAACTTGGTTTCACTTTCTGTGGGCTCAATCATCAAGGTGCCAGCCACAGGCCAGCTCATGGTTGGCGCATGAAAGCCACAATCGATCAAACGTTTGGCAACATCTTCTACCGTCACATTTGCTCTATCTTTAAGCGGGCGTGTATCAATAATACATTCATGAGCCACACGGCCATTAGAGGTGTAAAGAACCTCATAAGCCCCTTCTAGGCGCTTGGCGATATAGTTTGCATTCAAGATGGCAACTTTGGTTGCTTGTGTCAGACCCTCACCGCCCATGGCCAGACAATAAGCCCATGAAATCGGCAAGATGGAAGGTGAGCCAAATGGTGCGGCTGAAACCGGACCAACAGCGGCATCCAATTCAGGGTGACCCGGCAAATAGGGCTCAAGGTGTGATAACACACCAATTGGTCCCATGCCCGGTCCGCCCCCACCATGTGGAATGCAGAATGTTTTATGCAGGTTCAAGTGAGATACATCCCCACCAATCTTGCCCGGCTGAGCCAGACCGACCATAGCGTTCATATTCGCCCCATCGATATAGACCTGAGCCCCATGATCATGTGTAATCTCACAGACTTCACGCACGGTTTCTTCAAACACACCATGGGTGGAGGGATATGTGATCATACAAGCAGCTAGATTTTCTGAATGTTTTTCAGCCTTTTCACGGAAATCAGCCACATCAATGTCACCATTTTCAGCAGATTTCACCACAACAACCTTATAGCCCACCATCTGCGCCGTTGCCGGGTTGGTGCCATGTGCGGATGTGGGGATCAAACAAACATTACGATGCTCATCACCACGTGCATTATGATAATTACGGATCGTTGTCAGGCCCGCATATTCCCCTTGCGCACCAGAGTTTGGCTGCATGGAGATCGCATCATAGCCTGTGATCTGACAGAGCTTATCAGACAGATCGTCAATCATCTCGTAATAGCCATCCACCTGATTGCGCGGTGCAAACGGGTGAATATCACCAAATTGCGGCCATGTAATCGGGATCATTTCCACGGTGGCATTAAGCTTCATAGTACAAGAGCCAAGCGGGATCATCGCACGATCAAGCGCTAAATCACGATCAGCTAGTTTACGGATGTAGCGGGTGATCTCTTGTTCTGCACGGTTTTTATGGAAAATCGGATGCGTTAGATATTCAGATGTACGCGCCACGTCTTCTGGCAGGCGATAATCCATCTCCTGATGCTCATCATCCACCATGTTATTACCACCAAAAGCAGACCAAACGGCCTCAATCACTTCTGGTCGGGTTTGCTCATCTAGTGAAATACCGATGCGGTCTTCGCCAATTTTGCGCAAGTTAATGCCATTTGCCACAGCCGCATTTAAGATAACGCCCTGCATGGCACCCACTTCAACCGTGATGGTGTCAAAGAACACAGATGGCTCAACCTTAAAGCCGAGCTTTTCAAGACCCGCTGATAGACGCACCGTATGTTGGTGAATGATCTGCGCAATCGCCTTGATCCCGTCAGGACCATGGAAAACCGCATACATAGACGCCATGACAGCCAACAACGCTTGGGCTGTACACACGTTAGAAGTGGCTTTTTCACGCCGGATATGCTGCTCGCGTGTTTGTAAAGACAAACGATAGGCTTTATTACCACGGCTATCAATTGACACACCGATGATGCGCCCCGGCATAGAGCGTTTATAGGCATCACGTGTTGCCATGTAAGCTGCGTGTGGACCACCAAAACCCATAGGCACGCCAAAGCGTTGGGTTGAACCTACTGTAATATCAGCCCCCATTTCACCCGGTGCTTTTAACAGCGCCAGCGCCATTGGGTCTGCGATCATCACAGCCAGTGCTTTGTTTTCATGCAAAGCCTCAATAATGGCGGTAAAGTCACGCACATGACCGTATGTACCGGGATATTGAAAGACCGCCCCAAAGACCTCTTCTGCATTCAGGTCCGTATCAGGGTTACCGACAATCACTTCAATCCCAATCGGCTCAGCACGCGTTTTCATCACTTCGATATTCTGAGCATGACAATTTTCGTCAATAAAGAATGTCTTGGATTTTGATTTTGAAGAACGCTGCGCCATAGTCATGGCTTCTGCCGCAGCCGTTGCTTCATCAAGCAAGGATGCATTGGCAATATCAAGGGCGGTTAAATCACAAACCATGGTTTGGAAGTTCAACAATGCCTCTAAGCGACCTTGGCTGATTTCTGGCTGATACGGTGTATAAGCCGTATACCAAGCCGGGTTTTCAAGGATATTTCGCAAGATCACAGGCGGTGTCATGGTGCCGTAATAACCCTGACCAATCAATGAGGTCAGCACTTGGTTTTTATCAGCAACCTGGCGCAAGTGATAAAGCGTATCGCGCTCAGAAAGGGCCTCACCCCATTCAAGAGGTTCAGACTGACGAATATCAACCGGAACGGTCTCATCAATCAGACTTTCAAGGCTATCAGCACCAACCACTTTAAGCATATCGTTCATTTCAGCCGGAGACGGGCCGATATGGCGGCGGTTTGCAAAGTCATAGGGTTGGTAAGATGTCGGTTTAAAGGTCATCTATAGATCCTTTCTATTAAGCTATCAGAGCTTGATAAGCATCTGCGTCCATCAAGTCATCGAGTTGTGAGGCATCGAAAAATTTAATCCTGCATAGCCATGCATCGCCTTTAGGGCTTTGATTGACCAATGGGGGATTATCTTCGAGTTCTGCGTTCGCGGCAACAATTTCACCACATGCGAGGGGATAAATTTTACTTAGAGCTTTCGCGCTTTTAATTGCGCCAATATCTTCAACACGAGCAATAGAGAAAAGCCCCATTGAGCTCAAATGTGCATAATCGGCTTCAATCAATAGATTGCTATGATCAGAATATTTTTGACGTTGGTGTAAATAATCCAACAAAAGGCACCTTCCTAATCAAACCATACTGGCTTGGTTAAATGATGCCCCCTCTGTCCTGCTTACCTGAGATAGTGCCCGATTTAACAGTGCCAATTTGACACTACAATTTTCAGACTTAACCTTCGGCGGATCAGGTCTTTGCCTGATCTCTCTCCAGAGTCTCATCTTCCTGTAGTACATGTGCCTGAGAGTTTCCGGGGCGGTTGCTCCTTCGGCGACAACTTGTAACGTTGTCTCTCCCACAGGAATTTCATGAGAAATTGATATATAAGGTGAACAAAAGGCCAAAACCCTGCTCACCGTCTCTACGGTAAGTGAAACGTGACAAGAATGTCAAAAACTTTTTCAAGCCATATGAAAATATTGCAACGAGACCACCCACATTATTTCGCAATACATACATCCCTTTTTTCTTCAAGAAGGGCCGTGAAAAACAGACCTGACTTGAGTTGCCTCATGGCTTGTTACATCCAGCACTTCAAAGATTAAAGGCTGGGAATCCTCCGTCACAGAGTTTGCTTTAACATAGACCCTAAAGGTCACAACGCTTGCTGCTTCAATGTTAAAATCAGTTCCCTCTTGCCCAACCAGCTTTAATTCTGGCTGGAAGTCACCTTGAACATTAAGGCGCAAAGTGCGTTTTTGATCTTCTTTATTGAGAATACGCACCGTATAAGCGTTTTGAATGTCACCGGAACTGAGCCTTACGTAAAACGGTGCACGGTCTTTAAGCACGGTTAGTTTCGTCATCTCACGCGCAGAAAAGCCCCAGAGCGTTAACACGGCTGTAACAAGCAGAATACTAAGATAAACAGAGCTTCGCGCCCTTAATAAAGCTGGCTTGCTCAGCTCCACGGGCTTTTGGCCCGCGCGCTGTGCAATATGATGCTGAGAATCGTAAGAAATCAGCTTTTTAGGCAGTTCAAACTTTTCCATCATGCTATCACAGGCATCAATACAGAGCCCACAACCGATGCAGCCCATCTGGTTACCTTCGCGAATATCCACCCCCGTTGGGCAGACCTGAACACACAAAGTACAATCCACACAATGACCACGATTGGTAAAGTCCCGCTCTTTACCCGGCTTTTGACGTGCTTCACCGCGCCAATCTTCATAGGTGACGAGCTTGCTATGTTCATCAACCATCACACCTTGAAAACGACCATAAGGACACATGTATAAACACACCTGTTCACGCGCCAGCCCCGCCATCAAATAGGTCATGCCAAGTAGGGTGAGAAAAGTCACCAGAATCCAGCCTGAAATATCGCCATCTATGATATTTTGCGTCACCACAAAGGCATCATCAAAATACCACAGAAACGATAGTGCAAAGAAAGTGGAGATCAATAGCCACACGCCATGTTTAAGCACTCTTTTCGCCATTTTTCCTGCACTTAAAGGGGCTTTATCCATGCGAAGACGCGCGTTTCTATCCCCTTCAATCAAGGCTTCAACCTTCATGAACAGGTCTGTCCACAGGGTCTGAAAACAGGCAAAGCCACACCATGCCCGCCCCCATAAAGCGGCTGAAAAGAAAAGCCCGACAGCCGCCAAAATCATCACGCCTGTCAGGATGTAAATATCCTGCGGCCAGACCTCCAGCCCGAACAGGTAAATACGTTGCCCAGAAATATCAAAAAGGATGGCTTGATTGGTTTTCCCCTCCCCTCGCTCCCAGCGCAACAAAGGCGTGAGGTGATAAAGCACCAAACCAACCCAAAGGAAATAATCCTTTAACCTGCGATAGGCCCCTTTAACGGCCTTGGGATGAATTTTTGTACGATTGGCATAAAGCGGGCCCTTTTTATCTTGGACAGCCATATCCATTTGATGTGCATCTAACATGAGGTTTCTCCAACTCTGTCAATCCTGCTCACAGCAATTTGTATGGGGCTTCAATACATACAAAAGAACATCACACCAAATATTGTTGGCATGAAACCCACATTGTATGTATTTTTAGCCATACAATCAGATTTCAAAGAAAGATGCTGCAATGAGTACAGACTGGCTGCCAACAAGCTTAAACCCAACCAAACCAGTCTATAGGGCCATTGCCGATGCGATTGAGGCTGATATTGCCAGTAGCCGTTTGCAAAATGGGGACAAGCTGCCCACCCAGCGCCATTTAGCCAAAGAACTGAATGTTGATTTCACCACCATC
The DNA here is from genome assembly GCF_900093605.1 of Candidatus Terasakiella magnetica. NCBI lineage: Bacteria > Pseudomonadati > Pseudomonadota > Alphaproteobacteria > Rhodospirillales > Terasakiellaceae > Terasakiella > Terasakiella magnetica. The sequence goes on along the minus strand of NZ_FLYE01000047.1, from coordinate 13,337 downwards.
ACGCGGGCCTATGGGGAAGCGCGCAAAAGGGGCTTAATTGTTGCGCGTGTCGGGCAAGGTACCTTCATTCAAGGGAGCAAAGCGGCCCCTTCCCCAACCACACGACAAAGCACAAATGCGGAAATTGATATGGGGATGAACATGCCGCCTGTGCCCACAGACCCTGATGTGATAACGCGCATGCATCACGAAATGAACGAGGTCACCCATCGTTTAAGCACGCGCTCCCTGTTTGGCTATCAGGATTTTATCGGCTCCCCCATGGAGCGTGAACAAGCCGCCCATTGGGTGAGCCGTTTTTTACCCAAAGCTTGTGCAGAGCGTCTTTTGATCTGTTCAGGCACACAAAGTGCATTGTTATCGCTTGTTTTATTTTTGCTGAAACCCGGTGATACGGCGGCATCTGAAAATGTTACCTACCCCGGTTTTAGCATTTTATTGCGCCAACTCGGCATTCACCATGTGGGATTAGAGATGGATGACGAAGGCATCATTCCGGCAGTTTTTCGAAAAGCCTGCCAAGAAAAAAACATATCGGTGCTTTATTGCAACCCGACCCTACATAACCCGACCACAACAACATGGTCCCAACCGCGCCGGGTCGCCATTGCCCAAATCGCGCGCGAATATGATGTGAAAATCATTGAAGATGATGCCTATGGCGGCTTGGCCCTCTCTGCACCTGCGCCCTTATCCACATTTGCACCTGAGCGATCTTATTATATCATCGGTCTGGCAAAATGCCTTTCAAGTGCCTTGCGTATCTCTTTTCTCTGCGTGCCAGATCATCAAAACTTTCAGGCCTTGGCCTTATCAAACCGTGCAACGTCCATGATGGCGTCTCCCATCACCAAAGCCATGGCGTTGCAGCTTTTATCCAGTGGATGTGCTGATCTTGTGGTGAAAGACATTTTAAAAGAAGTCACAATCCGCCAAAAAATTGCCAAAGACATTCTGCCTAAAGGCAGTTTTAAGGCTGATCCCAACGGCTTTCAGGTTTGGCTTGAACTTGGTGAGCACTGGACAACACATGAATTTATGGGCAACTTGCGCCGCCAAGGTATCCGCCTTATTGGCGGGGATGCTTTTGCTGTCAGCTCAAATCCCCCCAATGCTGTGCGCATCTGCCTTGGCGTACCTGAAACCAGCCAAAAAACCAATGAGGTACTAAGCACCATCACAAACACCCTGCGTTATTCAACAAATGAGCTCAATGCCATTGTCTAAGCGCCTGACAGACAGCCTTATGTATGTTAGAAAAGAGGCATGAAATATTTCTTTGAGAAAATATTCGCCCTTATATTAGGTATACTCATCCTGAGTATCATCCTCCTGATCATGAGCCTCCTTTTTGGCGGCTCAGCCATTGGCATCCTCAGTCTCATCTTCGGTTTCCCCGCAGCCTTCCCTTTAACAACACTGTTTCTGATTGTTGTCTTCGTGATTGTAGTCTGGCTGAAAAGAAAATAATCCCCTACCCTCTTTTTTAATCAATCTTTCTTAGGTTTTTTGTTTTTTAGGCGGGGTAAGGTTTCGGCAAAACTAATTAGAATTTTTTTCAGTTTCTTTTCTTTCACGCTTTTAATGGCTTTGGCTGGCGACACCCACATTTTTGTACGTTTATGCATTTCGGGCCACTCATCTAGTTCTTTGCGAACCTCAAGGGCAAATACTTTTACCCGACAATGGTAACCGCCTTTTTGAGGTGTTTTTTTATACTTATATTCACCAATAATGGGCTTGAGAAGAATGCCTTTGACCCCCGCCTCTTCATAGGCTTCTTTCTCAGCAGAATGGCGCGCTTTCATATTTGGTTCTATCGTTCCCTTGGGGAGAACAAAACGTCCAGTTGATAGAGATGTTAGGAGTAAGATTTCAAATTTTCCCTTATGTCGGCGATAGGGGATCACAGAAGATTGTTTACGATATTCCATAGGGCCTTCTTTCTTGTTTTGAGCCTGCCTCATAAGTATTTGTTATATTTCATAGTGTTACATTCGTTTGTCAGCAGGAAGGGATTGTGCGGTGATGCTGGAGGCATCATAAACAACCCCTGACGCCCTGACGGACGAATGTAACACTACCCTTCGGGTCAAGTGAGAAAGGGCAACTATCGCGTTAACTCATTTAACCGATGCGCCGCATCGCTTTGCATGAGTTTCCTAATTCTTGCCCTTTCTCACTTGATGAAAAACAACAAATACTTATGAGTCAGGCTCTTAGTCCGTAACTGTACGACAAGGGCCTTTATAAAAAAGTGAACATAATATTACGTATTTTCTTCAGATTATCAAAGTATTCTCACATCTTTTTTGGCCCAAATTAATTGCAATTGCACTAAAATAAATCATTGACCTGATCTTTATTTCTATCGGTGGGTATATCTTGAATACTAAAGAATGAACTTTTTAGCCCTAAAGGATTAGCTGGAACTTGGCATGATTGATGCGTTTATTTAATGCAGAAACAAAATGATGAGAGCCAATATGGATAAATCCTTTTTTGATGAGATGCACAGTGGCAGTGGCCCTGGAAATGTTCGAGCGCCATATGAAAACTATTCAGCTTGGCTTCATTCAACACAAGTTGAAGAACTGGAAAAGCGTCATCATCAAGCAGATGTTCTCTTTAGGCAAATTGGAATTACGTTTAACGTTTATGGTGCTGATGGTGGTGTTGAAAGGCTCATTCCTTTCGATGTGGTTCCTCGCATCATATCTGCCAATGAATGGAATTTAATTGAACGTGGTGTTATCCAGCGCGTGAAAGCGCTGAACGCATTTTTACATGATACTTATAATGAACAGGCTTTCTTAAGATCCGGGCTTATCCCGCCAGACTTGGTGCTCAATAATGAAGCGTTTCGTCCAGAAATGCTCGGCTTAAACCTCCCTCATAATGTTTATTCTCACATCAGCGGCGTTGATATTGTGCGCATTGATGAAGAAACATTCTATGTCTTGGAAGATAATGCCCGCACGCCAAGCGGTGTGTCTTATATGCTTGAAAACCGTCAAGCGATGATGCGCCTTTTTCCTGACCTCTTTCATTCAAATAATATTGCACCGGTTAGTCACTATCCGGAGTTATTGCTTGAAACACTTCGCTCTGTCTCGCCTCGTGGCATTGAAAACCCAAATGTGGTGCTTATGACACCGGGCCAATTTAACAGTGCTTATTTTGAGCATGCTTTTTTAGCTCAAGAAATGGGGATAGGCCTTGTCGAAGGACAGGATATGTTCGTTGATGAAGGTATTGTTTATATGCGCACAACGCGTGGTCCAAAACGTGTTGATGTAATTTATCGACGTATTGATGATGAATTCTTAGACCCCTTGGCATTTCGTGCGGACTCAGCCCTTGGTGTCCCTGGTTTATTATCCGCTTATCGCCTAGGTAACGTGTCAATTTGTAATGCGATTGGTGGCGGAATTGCTGACGACAAAGCGGTCTATACATATATGCCGGAGATCATCCGTTTCTATTTAGGCGAAGAACCAATTTTAAAAAATGTTCCAACCTATAACCTTCGCCTTAAGGATGATCTTGCTTATGTCTTAGAACATTTGGAAGAATTGGTTGTCAAAGAGGTTCATGGATCAGGTGGGTACGGTATGTTGGTCGGTCCGGCTGCCACAAAGGCAGAAGTTGAAGAATTCCGCCTAAAAATTCAAGATGATCCGGAAAACTTTATAGCCCAGCCCACCTTATCTTTGTCGACTTGCCCAACATTTGTCGATCAAGGGATTGCACCACGCCATGTTGATTTACGACCCTTTGTTCTTTCAGGGCAAACAACACAAGTGGTGCCGGGGGGGTTAACACGCGTTGCGATGAAAGAAGGCTCTCTTGTGGTGAATTCATCTCAAGGAGGTGGCACAAAAGACACTTGGATACTGGAGGGCGGACATGCTCGGACGCGCAGCTGATAATTTATTTTGGATGGCCCGCCATATGGAACGTGCAGAAAATATAGTACGTTTATTACAGACCACCCGACATTCAAATATGATCAAAAATAATGATGACGGAGAAGTCTGTAGATTGTCTTTAGCTTCATTGCAGGTTTCTGGACAAGAAGAACTGTTTTCAAAAGAATATGGCGCTGCGACCAAGGGGCGCGTAACAGCCTTTATGTTGTGTGACCTTAACAATCCCTCGAGTGTTAAATCATCTTTGCGCTTTGCACGAGAAAATGCCCGTGCGACACGGCATTTATTGACATCCGATGTTTGGAGTTGCATGAACAGAACATGGCTTGCCGTACGTGATCTTGGCTATTCTGAAATCAGCAAAGCCTCAATTGATGATCATCTGGATTGGATGATTGATCGCTCCTATATGTTTCGGGGGACCATGGAAGGCTCCATGAGAAGAGGCGAAGGGCTTAAATTTGCAAATCTCGGTTTCTGCCTTGAAAGAGCTGATTACACCGCGCGTTTTTTAGGGGCGCATCTTGGCCAGAACAATAATTTTGCGACAACAACACGCAATTTACAAGTATCTGATTATTATCAGGCGACAGTCCTGCTACATGCGCTCAATGCATATAAAGCCTATAGGGAAACATTCTCAAGCAGTATAGAAGTGGACCGAATTGCTGAACTCCTCATCTTACATGAGGAAGTGCCGAGGTCTTTGCTTGCCTGTGTGAATGACGTGGTTGATATTTTAAAGGAGCTCAATCCTTCATCTGTTGTGCTCAAAGATGTTTATGAGCTGCAATATCGTTTACAGTCTGTGCAAATATCTCAATTGCAAAGGGTCGGTATAGATCATTTCTTGCGTGATTTCTCCAAACAGATTGATGAAATTAGTCTCGCAATTCAAAATGAATTTATGATGGTCCAATGATAATTAAAATTAAACATGAAAGCCATTATGCGCTTGAAGTCGCAGCACGAAGAGCTGTTCAGTATTTACGTTTAACCCCTCGAAATGATCGCAACCAACGTGTTCTTCATTGGTCCGTTACGGGGCCTGAAAGCCTAAAGCAATGGACGGATGGGTTTGGTAATATTGTTCATATCGCCACAGAAAATGCAGAGCATCACGATCTGAAAATTATAGTTGAAGGCGAAATTGAAACAAAAGATACCGCAGGCGTCTTAAAGCTGGATGACGGGCTGCCCCCCATTATGTTTCTACGTGAAACCCCATTGACAGAAGTAAGCCCCGAGCTTGAAGCCTTTTCACAAAATTATACGAATATACGTGAGGAACAGGGCGATATCTCTTTCTTGCATGAGCTTATGAATGGTCTTGCTAATGAAATCACTTATGTCAGTGGTGTGTCAGATGTTACGAGCAATGCAGCAGATGTTTTTGAGAGTAAAAAAGGTGTGTGCCAGGATTTTGCCCATCTTTATATCGCAGCATGCCGTGTTCATAATGTGCCTTGTCGATATATTTCTGGATATATAACCAACGGTATTGGTGAGCCCGCCTCACACGCATGGGCGGAAGCTTATATTCATAATTTTGGTTGGATCAGTATGGACCCTTCAAATCGACAAAGTGCGACAGAAAGTTATGTTCGCCTTGCAATTGGATATGACTATTCTTGTGCAGCCCCTATAATAGGTGTACGTACCGGCGGGTATGGTGAGAAGTTGAACATTGATGTTCAAGTCAGTCAAAAACAAGAGTAATCAAGGAATATAGATTGTTATGAGTTACTGCCTAGGCATGCTTTTGGATGTAGGATTGGTTTTCATGTCTGATACTCGGACCAATGCGGGTATTGATAATATCTCAACCTTTCGCAAAACATTTATATTTGATGCAAAAGAAGATCGCCGTATCGTTATCTTAGTGGCAGGCAATCTCGCAATCACACAAAATGTGTTGAGCCGTCTGGAAGAGCGTCTTGAAGATGATGATGTAAAAACCAACATCTATTCACAAGTAAGTATGTTTGATGTTGCAAGACTTGTCGGCGCCACGTTGCGTGAGGTGCATGGGGAAGAAGCTGATGCCCTTAAAAATCATGATGTTGATTTTTCTGCATCGCTGATTGTTGGTGGTCAAATCAAAGGGCGCCGCATGCGATTGTTTAATATTTATTCAGCCGGTAATTTTGTTGAGGCTACTGCTGAAACACCCTATTTCCAAATTGGCGAAGCCAAGTACGGCAAACCCATTATTGAGCGTGTCATCACACCACAGTTATCCATTGCTGAAGCTGTAAAATGCGGCTTGGTTTCTTTTAATTCAACGATCAGGTCGAACTTATCCGTTGGATTACCTATCGACCTAACGTTCATTCCAAGGGATAATTTTGAGGGGATGTATCATCATCTTATTTTAGAAGATGATCCTTATTTTAATAGTTTAGGCGATATATGGGGGCAAGGTTTGCGTGATTTGTTCTCCACGCTGCCTGATCCTGAGTGGATACGTTAAGCGGTGAGCTGGTTCACGAACGATCAACTAGATCATGTCAGCCATCATCTTGAACTGATCTATCCAAACGCAAACCATAAAGACCTTGCAGGTGATGTTCTTGCTGCATTTGGGGTAGCTGCGACAAGCAACCAACAAGAAACTACGCATTTGTGGGATCAAAATGATGTGGTCATGATCACCTATGGTGATAGCCTCTGTGAAGAAGGTGAGAAACCTCTTCATAGCTTAAAGCACTTCTTAAATGAGTATCTAAGCGGGATCATTAATGGCGTACATATATTGCCGTTTTTCCCCTATACCTCTGATGATGGTTTTGCTGTTCAAGATTATGATCAGGTTCGATCCGACCTTGGGGAATGGTCAGATATAACGGATATTGCACAGAAGTTTAGACTCATGGCTGATGTGGTCATTAATCATGCCTCAAGCAAACATGAATGGTTTCGACAGTTTGAAGAGGGAAAAGCCCCTGGGTGCGATTATATTAAAACGGCTTTCCCTGAAGATAATCTAAGCGACGTTGTTCGCCCTCGCCCGTTTGAATTGTTACGGCCTACGCAAACTAAAAACGGCCTAAAACATGTATGGTGTACCTTTAGCCATGATCAAGTTGATTTAGATTTTGGCAACCCGGCTTTATTGATTGAATTTATTAAAATTATGAGACGCTATATTGATCATGGCGTTCGCATTTTTCGACTGGATGCAGTCGCATTTTTATGGAAAGAGGTAAACAGCACAAGCCTGCATTTGCCGCAAACCCATGAAATCATAAAACTAATACGTACACTTGTAGATATGCGTGATGAAACAGTCATTATCATAACGGAAACCAATGTCCCTAATCACGAGAACCTGCAATATTTTGGCAATGCCAATGAAGCGCATGTTGTCTATAACTTTAGCCTCCCTCCTCTACTTCTACATGCCCTGTTAACCGGGCGCTCTGAGTTTTTGCGCCATTGGGCGGCGAGTACACCGCCTTTGCAAAATGGGTGTAGCTATTTAAATTTCACCGCCTCACACGATGGAATTGGATTGCGCCCTGTTGAAGGGCTGCTTTCCAAGAATGATATTGATATTTTGCTCAATACCATCGAATTATTTGGGGGAACTGTGACCACACGTTCCATTGGAGAGGGCGTTGAAAAACCATATGAAATGAACATCACTTATTTTGATGCGCTTAAGGGAACGATCAAAGGGCCAGATCACCTTCAAAAAGAGCGTTTCCTTGCATCACAAACAATAATGATGAGCTTGCAAGGCATTCCCGCATTTTATATTTTAAGCCTGCTGGCAACGCCTAATGATTATGTAAAGATGGAAGAAACCCAACATAATCGTTCCATCAATCGTCATCAGTGGGATTATCAAAAATTAATCCAATTACTCGATGGTGCGACAAGTATTCAAGCTCAGATATTCAATGAAATTCGCAGGCTTCTTGCAATTCGTATTGAACAACCAGCCTTCCACCCTGATGCAACACAATATATGATCCAGCCCAGTTCAGGTTTCTTCGGCTTCCTTAGAGAGCATAAGGGAGAGAAGCAATTGATCTATGTGGTAACGAACTTACAAGCTGAAGAAAGTTGCTTATCCCTATTAGACCTTAATCTTTCCACTTCACAAAAGTGGATTGATTTGATCAGCGGGGCTGTAATCAATTTATCTGAGGGCACACTGAATTTCGCACCCTACCAAACAGTGTGGATAACCCAACAAACTGATTAAGCGTTATCTTCCTCAACGGCTTTGTTAAGCCGAGACAAGAAGCCCGGCATCGCTGAATTAACACGGCTCCAACTGGGGATAAAGGGGACTTCCTGAGGGTATTCAAGAAAGACCTGACCCGCTTCCATAATATTTTGGGCAAAAAGTTCAACAGCCTGTTCTTCTTCGTGGCGATCAACAACAAGACCATTCATCATGGCGTCATTATGATAATTCTCAATAAGGTCTAGGGCCGTTCGATAATATGTCGCTTTCACGGTACGGAATTTTTCTAATGAGAAAATCTCACCATCGGTCGCGAGCTTTCTGAAAATGGCTTTAGAGATATCAATACTCATGCGTGAAAGGCCTTTGGTTGCGTCTTCTTCAGACATAATCTGATGCTTGTGATCATATTGATCAGCAATATCAACCTGGGCTATGACCTTGGTTGAATAGTTCCGTCTGACTTCAGAAAGAACACCAATTTCCAAGCCCCAATCAGAAGGGATGCGAATATCAGACACCACGCTTGCACGCATGGCAAATTCACCAGCTAGGGGATATCTAAAACTATCTAAATAGGTAATATAATCATTATCACCACAGACTTTTTTCAAGGCATGTAATAAAGGGGTCACCAATAAACGGGTGACACGACCACTCAGCTTTCCTTGATTTATGCGGGGGTAGAACCCTTTTGCAAAGACATATGAAAAGTTTGGATTTGCAACAGGATACAGTAACCTCGCCAACATTTTACGGTCATAAGTCAGGATGTCACAATCATGTAAGCCAACGACTTCAGCGCGTCTTGATGATAAGGTATAGCCAAAACAGAACCAGACATTTCGCCCTTTTCCCAGTTCACGTGGAGAGATGTTTTTATCTTTGAGCTCTTGATCAAGGGCTTGCATACGCGGCCCTTCATTCCATAAAATTCTGTGACGTTGGGGGAGTTTGGAGAAATAGTTCTTTGCATATTCGAATTGTTCTTTATTGGCTTGGTCTAAGCCAATAGTAATTTCAGCTAAATAGGGAACTTGAGAAAGCTCATCGACAATATGTTGAAGAGCTGGGCCTTCTAGCTCTGAAAATAAAGAAGGCAGAACCAAAGATATGGGACGTGTCTGTGAAAAAGTTATTAAATCTTGTTCCAAGTCCTCAACAGAACGGTCTGTTAGGTTATGGAGTGTTGAAATCACCCCTTTTTGGTAAAAGTCAGACATTTGGTGAAATCCCCTGCTTTATTATTTTGGACCCAGTTCGTACAAAAGCTTATTCAATTCATCAGACCAACCTTGTGGTCCTATTCGTTTTGAATAAACTATTTGCCCCGTCGCTCCCGTGATGTTTGGGCGCGTAACATTTGGGTTTGCAATTACTATGCCTGTATCGACAGTCTTCAACATATCTTCATCATTAGGGCCATCGCCAAGGGCGCACGTATGAAAGTCTATGGCTGGGTATTTTGCTTCTATTTTTTCTAAAAGCCATTTAATGGCACTACTTTTATCCACATTTGATAACAGATGATAGAAGCGCCCCCCTTGAAGCACCTTTAAGCCCGCTTCCTTGGCTTTTATTTTTAATATTTTAAGTTCAGCATCATTTCCTGACCATAAAAATGGTTCACTCGCTTTTCTGTCTTTGGCTTTTATTGCCTTTTGCTTAGGCAATCCTGTGTGTTCTATAATCTGAGAAACAGACATTTGGCTGAAACCAAGGATATGACTGCTTAAATTTTGATCAATTTGATCAATAAATGTGCAGATGCCATTATAATCTTTCCCCAGTACCTTGTAAGGAGCAGAGTATAATGATTGTGAAAAGTCACTTTCACCTAAATAAATAGCGGCACCATTTTCAACGATGCAAGGCTCAGAAATTGAAACTTCATCTTGAAGGTCCCTCACCTCTGCCCATGTCTTGCTCGTTGTGAAAATAACAGGGACTTTAAGCTCTTTCAGCCTATTCAATGTTTCAAGCGATGCTTGATACGAATAAGTTTCATGATCAAGAAAAGTCCCATCAAGATCTGTAAAGACAATCAGTTTTTGTAAAACATTCGTCAAAACTCATTCCTTATTTAACTAAACATATACCCATCAATACATTTTATATGCCAAGTTCCTCTTCCATTTCATGTGGACATGCATAAAGACGGTCATTTAGGCCCGAGAAATCGCCCCCCATTGAGAAGCGTTAGGTGGACATTTTTGGATTTATGACCGCTGTAGAAGCGAAAGCAGACCTATTGCGGACAAGTGAAAATGCGTGCTGGTGAAACCTTATTTATGCCAGCCCCTTATATAATACCTTCAAAGGAAAAATTGATCAGGGAACCAAGCACAAACGAATTCGTCACCTGTACAATTTTTATCCTATATCTTTTTCTCATTACCCCTAAGAAAAACAAATAAAAGCACTTCTTCCTAATGTCATTGACATCACTCGGTTTCAGGAGCAGCATAAACTATTAATAACCTATAATGTATTGTTATGAATTCAGAAACTGAAACACTCATACACGAAAAACTATCGTATCTTGAAAGCGAAGTAACAACTTTGCGAGAGAGCTATTTGGTCGTCAATGAACGTTACAGCGGTATGCTGACGTCAATGAAAGATATGACATCGACAGCTCTTGAAGCAGCCTTAAGGTCAGCAACCGCTGCTGAGAGTTCTGCCTCAGCTTGCGAAAATGCCAAAATCGCAGCTCAGAAAGCTGCTAATCAGGAAGTTGTGTTTGCAGCTCAATCAGCGGCAACGGCTGCAAGTCTTTCCTCAATTGCAGCTTCAGAAGCAGCAGCGGCGGCAGCAGCAGCGGCAGCGGCAGCGGCAAACGCTGCGGCTCATCAAGCTGAAGAAACCGCACTACATGCTTCAACAGAAGCTGCTGCAGCGACCAAAAGAGCCGCGGTGGCCGCAGCGACGGCAGCCAAACTGGCAAATGAAACACAAAACATAGCAAAAGACTTAAAAGAATGAATGTTAAATTCTAATAACCTTCCACTCTTGGAGGTAAGATGACTGATAATTCTAACCCTACTCCACCTGCGAACATTGTATCTGCAATGAAGGGAAGAGGCTGTCCATCGGTTGGGGTTGATTTAAAGAATATTGTCTTAAAACTTTCAAGCCTTGAAAGTGAAATACAGACCATTCATGAACTCGCATCTTTTGGCAGTCATATTTCTGATTGCGATGATGTTATCTTGCAGATCAACTCTAAAGAACTTTCATGGTTAGGAGTGAGCCGTGAGGAAGTCATTGGTAAAAAAAGGCTGACTGATTTTTTAACACCTGAGAGCCAGTTAAAATATCAGAAGCATTTTCCTTCTTTCATTGAACATAGATATGTTGTTGACCTTGAATTAGATATTTTAAGCCGTGATGGGACAATCAAAACAGTTTCTATGAATATGACTGAAAATGTTGATTCAAATAGTACCCCTTACCAATACCGGGCGATACTTTTTGACATTTCAGACCAGAAATTATGGGCTGACAAACAAACTCTCCAGGCGATCTCTTTTGAATCTCTTTCAGGTACTGTGGTTACTAACTCTAAGGGCATTATCGAACAAATCAATAAAGCGTTTACAGATTTAACAGGATATGACGAAAAAGACGCAATTGGACAACCAATGAGTCTGCTAAGTTCTGGCAGGCACGATAAAGAATTTTACAAAAAACTGTGGTCATCCTTATTAACAAAAGGAAGGTGGCAAGGTGAGATTTGGAACCGCCGCAAGGATGGAAGAGTTTTCCCCGAACGATTGAGTATAGCTGCGGTCTATAATTCGGAAGGTGAGCCCCTTCATTATATTGGGACTTTCTTTGATTTAACCGCGAGCAAAAAAGTCCAGAATGAAGTTGCTCAAATGGTTTACGTAGACCAGCTTACCAAGCTTCCCAATCGACGGATGTTAGAGGAGAAAGTTGCGCATGCTTTAGCTTTAGCAAAGCGTGAAAAGCATTGCGGAGCAATCTTGTTTGTCGATCTGGATAATTTTAAAATTCATAACGATACACGTGGGCATGACTTTGGCGATTTACTTTTAATTGAAGCTTCCAAACGCTTAAAGGAAGGACTGCGCGAAAAAGATAGTGTCGCGCGTATTGGTGGCGATGAATTTGTCGTTCTTCTTGAAATGTTAGATAAAAACTCGGTAACGGCTGCAATCCAGGCAAAAAAAGTATCGGGTAAAATTTTAGAAAGCCTGGCCAGACCATACCAGTTAAAAGGCTTTAAAGTGCGGTGTACAGCGAGTATCGGCCTTTGCATGTATGAGGGAACTGAAACAACTGCTGAGTTACTTCAGCGCGCAGACATTGCAATGTATGAATCTAAAAATTCTGGACGCAATACATTCCACTTTTTCGATCCGGAAATGCAATTGGCAATTGCTAATCGGGCAGCCCTAGAAAGTGAATTACACAGAGCCATTAACAGAGAACAATTTGAACTATATTACCAAGCACAGGTGAATTCAAAAGGTCAAACTGTTGGTGCTGAGGCGTTAATTCGTTGGCATCATCCTGAGCGTGGTTTAACATCGCCATTAGAGTTTATTCCACTTGCTGAAGAGACAGGCTTGATTTTGCCCATTGGCAAATGGGTACTGGAAAAAGCCTGCGCACAAATCGAGTTGTGGCAGAAGAAAGCGTCTACAAAAGATTTAGTACTCTCAGTCAATGTCAGCGCACATCAATTTCATCAGGTCGAATTTCTTTCTCACCTAAAAATGTGCCTTCAAGAATACGACATAAATCCAAACCTACTCCAACTGGAACTTACAGAAAGCATCTCCTTAAATCATCTTGATGAGGTTATTTCAAAACTCAGCATCTTAAAGGAAATGGGTGTAGAGTGTTCCATTGATGACTTTGGCACAGGGTTCTCGTCACTTTCCTATCTTGCACAGTTACCTTTTACAAAGCTCAAAATTGACAAATCCTTTGTAGATAACATCGGGAACCGTTCTGCTGATAATAGCTTGGTTGAAGTGATTGTCGGAATTGCTTCTCATATGAGGATGGAAGTTATCGCAGAGGGTGTAGAGGAAGAGATTCAGGAAAGATTTCTTTTAGATCAAAATTGTCATATGCTTCAGGGATATCTATTTGGCCGTCCTGTTCCAATAAAGGAATTTGACGCAATGTTGGCTCCTAACAAATAAAAGATTTCAAAGTCTTCTCTTGGCTGA